>NZ_CAHJXD010000216.1 GCF_903644055.1 Sphingomonas bacterium
GTCACCCCGGCCTTGAGCCGGGGTCCCGCTTCTTCTTCAGCGTCGGCCAAGCAGCGGGACCCCGGCTCAAGGCCGGGTGACAGTTCAACCTCAACAGACAGCCTCCAGCCGCCTCAGATCGCGCCCGAAAACGTATCGCATTGCGCGGGGTCGCCGCTGTCGAGGCCGCGCTTCAACCAGGCCATGCGCTCCGCCGAGGAGCCGTGCGTGAAGCTGTCGGGCATGGGCGTCTTGCCCGCCGAGCGCTGGAGCGTATCGTCGCCGATCGAATTGGCGGCGCGCATCCCCTCCTCGACATCGCCGGGTTCCAGCCGGTCGCGATTGTTGGCCGCCCAGACGCCCGCATAGCAATCGGCCTGGAGCTCCATCTTCACCTGCAAAGCGTTGGCGCCTGCCTCGCCCGCCTGCTGTTGCTGAGCGCGCACCTTGTCCGCCGTGCCCGTGAGATATTGGACGTTGTGGCCGACCTCGTGCGCGATCACATAGGCCTGCGCGAAATCGCCCGCGGCGTGGAAGCGATTGCTCAGTTCATCGAAGAATTCGGTATCGAGATAGACGCGCTGGTCGGTCGGGCAATAGAATGGCCCCATCGCCGATTGCGCCGCGCCGCAGCCCGACTGGCCCTGGCTGACGTAGAAGTGCAAGGTCGCGGGGCGATACTGCTTTCCCTGCTGTTGGAACAGCTTGGTCCACGTATCCTCGGTGCTCGCGAGCACCTGGCAGGAGAATTTGTGCGCCGGATCGGCGTCGCAGACCTGCTGCGCGGTCTGGCCGGTGCGCGGCACCTGCTGCGTCCCCGTCCCGGTGCCGCCGCCGATCAGCGACAGCGGGTTCATCCCGAAGATCATCATGCCGATCGCCAGCACGATGATCCCGCCGATGCCGAAGCGGCTGGCGATCAACCCGAAGATCATCCCGAGGCCACCGCCCCCGCCACCGAAGCCCCCGCCGCCACCGCCGCCGCTGTCCTGCTCGACGTTCTGGCTTTCGCGATAATCGTCGAGCCGCATGGCGATATCCCCTTGGAATGCTTTCCGACCAAATGCTTGCGGAGCCGCAACGGTTGCATCGCCCTTCCGCCGCGCAGCCGCTTGATCTAGGCTTTCAGCATCGCGGAGAGATTTCCATGCTTCTCAAGGACAAGACGGCGCTGATCAGCGGATCGACCTCGGGCATCGGGCTCGGCTGCGCGCGCGCGCTGGCGGCCGAGGGCGCGGCGATCCTGCTCAACGGCTTCGGCGATGCCGATGCGATCGAGGCCGAGCGCGCCGCGCTGGAGGCGATCAGCGGCGCCAGCGCGCTCTACGATCCCGCCGACATGAGCCGGCCCGATCAGATCGCGGCGATGGTCGCGCGCTGCACGGCCGAACTCGGCGGGCCGGACATCGTTATCGCCAACGCGGGCATCCAGCATGTCGCGCCGATCGAGGATTTCCCGATCGAGCAATGGGACCGGATCATCGCGATCAACCTTTCCTCGGCGTTCCACCTGACGCGCGCGGCGATCCCGGCGATGAAGGCCGGCGGCTGGGGGCGGCTGATCTACATCGCCTCGGCCCATTCGCTGGTCGCGTCGCCGTTCAAGGCGGCCTATGTCGCGGCCAAGCATGGCGTCGCGGGGCTGGCCAAGACCGCCGCGCTGGAGCTGGCGACCGCCGGGATCACCGCCAACTGCATCTCGCCCGGCTACGTCTGGACCCCGCTCGTCGAGAAGCAGATCCCCGATACGATGAAGGCGCGCGGGCTGACGCGCGAGCAGGTGATGCGCGACGTGCTGCTCGCCGGCCAGCCGACCAGGCAGTTCGTGACGATCGAGCAGGTCGCGGCGCTGGCGCTCTATCTGTGCCGCGACGAGGCTGCTGCGATCACCGGCGCCAACCAGTCGATCGACGGCGGCTGGACCGCACAGTGAGCGCCGCCGCGCCGGGCGCGCCGCCATGGCTGCTGGCGATCTTCGCGATCTGGAGCCTGGGGGGGCTGATCTGGCTCGCCGCCGCGCTCTGGGCGAACCGCACCATGGGCACCGCGGGGCGATCGGCGCAGGCGCCGTACCGGACGCTCAACCTGATCGGCTGGATCGCACTGTTCGGCAACGGCATGGTCCGAACGAAGGACCATGCCCTGCTCTGGCACCCGTTGCTGCCGCCGCTGTGGCGGGTTCCCGCGTGGGGCGGCTGGATGCTGGCGCTGCTGGCGGCGTTGCTCACGGCGCCCGTCGTGGCGCGGGAGAAGCCGGTGGACCGCGATCGGCCGCAGGCGTGGCAGAATGTGCTGATGCCGCGCGATCGGGCGCGGCTGCATGGCTGGCGGCAGGCATGGCTCGACGGCCTCACCCAGGCGCGCGACGGCGGCGGTGCAGCGGCGGTCGATGCCGAGGGCGCGATGCTCGATCCCGATGCCGCGCTCAACGATCCCGATGCGCCCGACGGCGCCTATCGCTGCCGATCGATCAAGCTGGGCGCGCTGCGCCCCGGGGCCGCGGCCTTTTCCCGGCAGCCGGGCGTCGCGTGCCGGATCGCCGGCGGCCGCTTTGAAGAGATCGAGGGGCCCCAGCGCGTCGCGGGCACTCTCTGGCGCTACGATGGCGTGCGGAAGCTGCTGCTCGGCGCGATGGCGCTGGGCGACGAGCGCGGCGCGCTGCCTTACGGCCGCGATGCCGAGCGGGACATGCCGGGGCTGTTCGAACGGATCGGGCCGCGCCGCTGGCGCATCGTCCTCCCGCGCCCCGCCTGGGAAGCGCAGGTCATGGTGATCGAGGTCGTGCCCGCCGATTAGAGCTCCGTCCTGTCGACGTTGCACTCCCGTCACCCCGGACTTCATCCGGGGTCCCGCTGCCTGCCGACGCTGAAGAAGCGGGACCCGGCTGAAGGCCGGGGTGACGTTTCAGTGAACAGGACAGCCTCCAGGACGATCCTCCCCCGGCGGGGGAGGTGGCCGGCGAAGCCGGACGGAGGGGTGACACGATATCGAGAGGCGACACCCCTCCGTCATCGCTACGCGATGCCACCTCCCCCGCCAGGGGAGGAGCATGAGCACACCTCCTCGCATTCGACTCCAGCCGCCGGGCTCAGCCGCCCTCCAATGCCCGCGCTTCGGGAAAGCGATCGAGGCTGACATGGCCGTCGCGCTTCAAGGCTTCCACCGCGCGCTTGACGTCCTGGCTGGAGCCGCGCGGCAGGATCAGCACGGCATCGGTCGTCGCGATGACGATCAGGTCCTTGATCCCGACCGCGGCGATCAGCGGCCCGTCGGTGCGCAGCAGGCATCCCGACGTATCGATCGCGACGATCTCGCCGTGATGCGCATTCTCGTCCGCATCGCGCGACGCGATCGCGTGCAGCGCATCCCAGCTCCCGACATCGGACCAGCCCATGTCGATCGGCACGACCGCGATCTTTTCGGCCTTCTCCATCACCGCGGTGTCGATCGGCTCGTTGGGCGCGCCCTCGAAGGCGTCGCGCGCCGGATAGACACGCGCGCCCTCGCGCCGCGCGCCCTCCATCGCACCCTGCGCCGCCGCGAGGATCGCCGGACCATGCTGCGCCAGCGCCGCGAGATAGGCGCCGGCGGTGAACAGGAAGATGCCGCCGTTCCAGCTATACGAGCCGTCGGCGAGATAGGCCTTCGCGGTTTCGAGATCGGGCTTCTCCACGAAGCGTTCGACCTGCTGGACGCCGAGCCCGATCTCCGGTCCGCGCTTGATATAGCCGTAGCCCGTTTCGGGCCCGTCGGGGGTGATCCCGAACGTCGCGAGCCAGCCGTCGCCGCACAATGGCGCGACCGCCGCGATCGCGCGATGAAAGGCGGGGACGTCGGCGATGACATGATCGCTGGGCATCACCAGCAGCAGCGCATCGGCGGGCGAGACCAAAGCGGCGAGCGCGATGGCGGCGGCGGTGTTGCGCGCGGCGGGCTCGAGGATCAGCAGGCTTTCGGCAACGCCCACCGCGCCGAGCTGGCGTTCGATCTCCCCGGCATGCGCGGCATTGGCGACGATGATCGGGCTGGCGAAGGCCGCGCTGCCGAGCGTGCGCCGCACGGTCTGCTGCAACATCGTCTCGGCGCCGGTAAGGCTCAGCAATTGCTTGGGTTTGGCCGTCCGAGACAGCGGCCACAGCCGGGTTCCCGATCCTCCCGATAGGATGACGGGGGTGATCACTTGCGTCGTCATGAAATCTCCGATGGCGCGTTCCGGCGAACGCCGAAGCGCAGGGGCAACGCCCGCTCCGGCACCGCGTTCCGAAACGCCGCGCGAGCCCCACGCGGGTAAACAATCGTTACGGGGGACATTATCTATTTGATAGGCGTTATCTGTGCTAGGAACAGGTCGCTTGGTTCTACGAATCAGGCGTGTGCGTGGTTTTTTGGAGGTCGAGATGGCGTTAGCCGCCTCATTGCTGAAAAGCGAGATGCGTCGGCATCTGCTGATGAACGTCGGGCTCGTCGCGAGCTGCGTCGTCGGCGGCACCGTCGTGACCAACGAGCGCGGCCTGTTCGTGCCGCTCGGCATCCATGGCATGTCGGAGACCGCCAAGGCCTTCGCCGCGATGTTCACGCCCTCCACATTGCTGCCCGGCCTCACCAATGTCCAGATGGTGGCCCCGCTGGAGCCTTTCGACGTCACCGCCGATTCGCGCGATCTGCGCCGGCGGCTGATGGATGCGTTCGCCGATTTCTCGGCGCCCGCTGCCGATTACAACCAGGAAGTCGCGCAGTTCAGCTCGCAGACGCTGTCGCCCACCGAGCTTGCCTCGAATGCCGGCCCGCTGGGTGGTGTGGCGCCGGCGGGCGTCGCTGGTGCGGCAGGGTCCGATGGCGCGGGTGCCGCGGTTTCCGATTCGGGTGCGGTCGTGGCCGCGGGCAGCGATGCGGCATCGGGTTCGACCGCGACCGCCGGGGGCACATCGGCGACCAAGACCGCCGATACGGCATCGACGGGCGCCGCCTCCCCGCTCGCCAAGTCGACCGGCGATTTGCTGGCCTCCAATGCGGCGACCTCCAATTCGGAGGTCAATGCGACGCCGCCGACCGTCGACACGCCGACCCCCGTCGAGCCGCCCGTTGTCGTCAGCCCGGTGACGCCGCCGGCGACCACGCCGGTTCCCGAGCCGTCGGTCTGGGCGATGCTGCTCGGCGGCTTCGGCGCGATCGGCTATCTCCAGCGCAGCGCCCGCCGCCGCCGTCGCGCCGAGGCCGAAGCCGCCGCCTGATCGTTCGGCAATCGCGCAATCCGCTAAGGTTCGAAATCTCCTCGAACATATCCGTCACCCCGGCCTTGAGCCGGGGTCCCGCTGCCTGCCAACGCTGGAGAAAAGCGGGACCCCGGCTCAAGGCCGGGGTGACGTTCAGCTCGAACAGGACCGCGTCTAACGCAGCTCCAGCCGATCGCCCTCGATCCTGACCGATCCCATCCGCGACAGCATGTTCTGCCCGAGCAGCGAGACGCCGAGCCCCTGGCGCACCACCGCCGCGCGGACGTCGTGAAGCTCGCGCCCCGCGAGCTTGACGCTGGCGAGATGCGTCCAGGCCATCGCGGTGCTGCCGCCCACCGTCTCCACCTTCTGCGCGAAGCGGCCGGCCTCCGGCGTCAGCCCCAGCGCCTTGGCATCGGCGGCGCGCAGCACGGTGACGCTGGCGCCGGTATCGACGAGGAAGCGCACCCGCCGCCCGTTGACCTGCGCGCCGATGTAGAACAGCCCATCCGACGCCCGGACCACCTGGCTGCCGCCATCGCCTTCCCCGGACGGGGCGTCGGCATCGCCCGGGCCATCCTTGTTCTGGTCATCCCTTCCGGGAACGCCCGCCATCGCGGCGCTGGGCGCGGGCGCCTCGGTGATCGCATCCTCGGGCGCATACCGCGATCCCGCCAGCCCGGTCATGCAGCCGAGCGCGAGCATCACGGCGGGGAGGGGAGCGGCGTTGAGCAGCGACGGCATGCCCGCTTACTGCGCCAAGCCTTGCAACGATCTGTGAGCCGATCCGGCTAACGGCTGGTTAGGGATATGTCGCTATGCCGGGCTTTGGCAGTGTTACGCCTCGATCGCGCCGGGATGGTCGCGCCCGTCGAATCGCACGATCCGCGCCTCCACGCCATGCCCTTCGTCGAGGCAGCGCAGGTTGATGCTGATCCCGCGCGGATGCGATCGCGGCTTGTAATAGCTCTTGATCCCGCATTGGGCGCAGAAGATGTGCTGCGCGGCGCCCGTGCCGAAGCGGTAGGTGGTCGTCTCCCTGCGCCCTTCGAGCAGGCGAAAGTCCGCCTCGGGCACGATGATGTGCAGATAGCCGGTCATGCCGCAGATCGAACAATCGCAATCGAGCACCTCGATCGGCCCATCAGGCAGCGACGCCTCGAACCGCACGAGCCCGCAATGGCAGCCGCCCTCCACCTTGGTCATGTCTTGCGCCTGAGATAATCGGGGTCCCCGCAAAGTACCACTTTGCGGGGTTGTATAGTGGGGAGCTTCTGTTGCTCGGTGCTCCCCATACCGCCGGTTTCCGCTTCTGTTGCCCGGTGCGGCCCGAACCGCGTTCAAGCCTTGTAATCTAAGCCGTTAGGCCGTGATTACGCGGCAATCGCGAGCGCCTCATTATCGTTGGCACTTGTGGTTTTGATCGGTTTTACGGCTCAATCACGCCGGGCAAAAATAGCATGCTCGTCCACACGTCGATCCTGGTTCGGCCCCGTCATCAACCGCTCGGAAAAGTGGCTGGTGGTGGAGCCGCCGGGTACTGCCCCCGGGTCCGCTGCGTCTCACACGATATCATTTATCGCCATATCCGGCCGAAGCCGGCATCGGGGATATAGGCGCTCGGGCGGCGGGTGCAAAGGGGGGCGTCAGATAGGCAGTCGCGAACGATCGGCGCGCTGCTCGCGGCGATCTTCGTGCTGGCGTCGAGCCGGCTGGTCGGGCGGTTGCTCTGATCCTCCCCTGCAAGGGGAGGTGGCATCGCGCAGCGATGACGGAGGGGTGTCGCCCCCTCGATAGCGGGAGACCCCTCCACCAGCCTTCGGCCGGTCCCCCTCCCCTTGCAGGGGAGGAACTCAGCCCGCCCGCCCCCGCAATTCGTCCCTGATCTCCCGCAGCAGGATCACCTCGGCGCTGTCGGCGGCGGGGATCACCGGGCCCTCGGCCTTTTCGCGCTCCAGCGTCGCGACCGCGCGGCTCACCGCGCGGACGATCAGGAAGATGATGAAGGCGACGATCAGGAAATTGACGACCTGTGTCGCGAATTCGCCATAGCCGATCAGCGGCACGCCCGCTTTCTTGAGATCGGCATAGCTGGTCAGCGAACCCCTGTAATCGGCCGGCACCGCGCCCAGCCGCCAGAAGTGGCCCGAGAAATCGAGGCCCCCGGTCAGCTTGCCGACGATCGGCATGATGATGTCGTCGGTCAGGCTGGTGACGATCTTGCCGAACGCCGCGCCGATGATCACCGCGACCGCGAGATCGAGCACGTTGCCGCGGCTGACGAAGGCGCGAAAATCCTTGAGCATGACGGTCCTCCCGCCGGCGATCATCCCCCGCACCGCCTTTCCGATCAAGCCCGATTGCGGGATGCGTATTAGGGCAGTAAGACGGCGGCGAACCAACCAGCCGAGGCACCCCCATGTCGCTCCGCCGTCCGTCGCTCAACCGTTTCCGCATCGCCTTGCTCGCCCCCGTCGCCGCGCTGGCGCTCGGCGGCTGCGGGCTCAATTCGATCCCGACCGCCGAGGAGAATGCCAAGGCGCGCTGGGCCGACGTGCAGAACGAATATCAGCGGCGATCCGATCTGATCCCCAATCTGGTGAGCACCGTGAAGGGCTATGCCGCGCAGGAGAAGGATGTGCTAGAAGGCGTGACGCAGGCGCGCGCCAACGCCAGCGCGATCCACCTCTCGCCCGACGACCTCAAGGATCCCGCCAAGGTCGAAGCCTATGAGAAAGCGCAGAACGGCGTGACCGTCGCGCTCAACCGCCTCCAGCCGTTGCAGGAGGCCTATCCCGATCTCAAATCCAACACCAATTTCATGGCGCTGCAATCGCAGCTCGAAGGCACCGAGAATCGTATCACGATCGCGCGGCGCGATTACAACGATGCGGTGCAAGGCTATAACACGCGCATCCGCACCTTCCCCGATGCGGTCGGCGCCAAGCTGTTCTACGGCGCCAAGCCGATGCAGACCTTCCAGGCGACCACCCCCGACGCGCAGACCGCGCCGGCGGTGAAATTCTGATCGTCCAGCGTCGAGCAGGCCGAGCGTTCACTTTTCGTTCTTGACTTTTGCGCGTATTTCTGCCAGGGTAAAACGATGATCGGACCATGCTTTGCCCCGTTCGGCCATCCTTTGCTCCGTCACCCCGGACCTGTTCCGGGGTCCCGCTTGGCAGGCTATCCCCGGAAAGGCAGCGGGATGCCGGATCAAGTCCGGCATGACGAAACAGGGCTGCTGAAGACGGCACTCGCGCTCGTCGCGGCCTTTCTCTTCATGCTCCTTGCCATTCCGGCCCACGCGCAGACCTTCCCCGCCTTCACCGGCCTCGTCACCGATGCCGCCAACATCCTGCCCGCCGATCGCAAGGCGGCGCTCGAACAGCAGCTCGAAGCGTTCCAGCAACAGACCGGGCGCCAGCTCGTCGTCGCGACGATCCCCGATCTCCAGGGCTATGCGATCGAGGATTACGGCTATCGGCTCGGGCGGAACTGGGGTGTCGGGCTCAAGGGCGCGGACAATGGCGCGATCCTGATCGTCGCGCCCAACGAGCGCAAGGTGCGGATCGAGGTCGGCTACCGGCTCGAGCCCGTGCTGACCGATGCCTTTTCCAGTCTGATCGTCCAGACGAAGATCGTCCCCGCGTTCAAGGCGGGCGACATGCCCGGCGGGATCGCCGCGGGCGCCGATGCGATGATCCAGCAATTGGGCCTGCCCGACGATCAGGCGCGCGCGCAGATCGCCAAGGCCGCGGCGGCCTTCGACGAAAGCCACAAAGGCCACGAAGGCCACGATGGCAGTGGCTTTCCGTTCGGGCTGATCTTCTGGCTGGTGATCGTGGGCGTGATCATGGCGAGCCATTTCGGCCGGCGGCGCGCCGGCCCGTGGGGCGCGCGGCGCTATACCGGCGGCGGCGGCAACTGGCCGATCTGGCTGTGGGCGGCGAGCGAGCTTGCGCAGGGCAGCCGCCA
>NZ_CAHJXD010000217.1 GCF_903644055.1 Sphingomonas bacterium
GCGGCGCTCGCCCCCGCTCGCGGTGGCGCAGGCGCGCGCGAGATCGATGCCGAGCTGGTCGGCGATCGCCTCGACCTCGTGCGGCTGCGGCGCATCGGCGCCGCCCAGCGCATAATCGCGCAGCGTCGCGAAGCCCGCGAGGCTCGGCTCCTGTTCGAGTAGGATCACCCTCGTGCCGGGGACGATCGTGCGGCGGCCCTCGTCGGCGTCGATCGTCCCCGCGAGCAATTTCAGCAGCGTGGTCTTGCCCGCGCCGTTGCGGCCGATCAGCGCCAGCCGGTCGCGCGGCCCCACGAAGATATCGAGCCCGCGGAACAGCCAGCCCGCGCCCTGGACGATGCCGAGGTTTTCGAAGGCGAGGACGGGGGCGGCCATACCGGTGCAGCTAGGCGGCGATGGGCGGCGGCGCAACCGGCGCGCGTCGACGGGGTCGGCGGGATGTGGCGGAATTGCCACCTTTTCAGGCGCTTCGTTGCCGCCTTGCCATTCACAGGCTGTTCAAAGCGGGAGGCCTATGCCACCGCCTCATGCCGATGCTCAGGATCGCCGCCGCCGCTCTCGTGGCCATGCTCGTCGCGCCCGCCCTTCAGGCGGACCAGCGGCGCGAGCAGGATCAGGCGCTCGCCGCGACGCGTTCGGGGCAGGTCAAGCCGCTGCGCGAGATCGAGGCGCGCGTGCTGCCAAGAATGGGCGGCGCCGATTATCTCGGGCCGGAGTTCGATCCCGCCTCCTCCACCTACCGGCTCAAGTTCATGCGCGGCGCGTCGGTGATCTGGATCGACGTCGATGCGCGCACCGGCCAGATCGTCGGGCGTTCGGGGAACTGAAGGCCGGGGATTGAAGCCCGGGCGCGCAGCACCTACTCCCCGCCGTTCATGTTCGGCACAGTCCCGGGGCGATAGGGCCGGACGACTTCAACGGGGAGACATCCGATGCGCGTGCTGATCGTCGAGGACGAACCCAATCTCGGGCGGCAATTGCGCGCCACGCTGGAGGGAGCCGGCTATGCGATCGATCTCGCCACCGATGGCGAGGACGGGCATTATCTCGGCTCGACCGAGAATTACGACGCGATCGTGCTCGATTTGGGCCTGCCCGAGGTCGACGGACTGACCGTGCTCGACCGCTGGCGCAAGGAAGGCAAGGACACGCCCGTGCTGGTGCTGACCGCGCGCGATAGCTGGTCCGACAAGGTGGCGGGGCTGGACGCGGGCGCCGACGATTATCTCGCCAAGCCGTTTCAGACCGAGGAACTGATCGCGCGCCTCCGCGCGCTGATCCGCCGCGCGGCGGGCAACGCCTCGTCCGAACTGATCGCCGGCGAGATCCGCCTCGATACGCGCAGCGGCAAGGTCACCAAGGCGGGCGAGCCCGTCAAGCTTACCGCGCAGGAGTATAAACTGCTGAGCTATCTGATGCACCACAAGGGCAAGGTGGTGAGCCGAACCGAGCTGATCGAGCATATCTACGATCAGGATTTCGATCGCGATTCCAACACGATCGAGGTGTTCGTCACGCGAATCCGCAAGAAGCTCGGCGCGGACGTGATCACCACTATACGCGGCCTCGGCTATTCGCTGGACGAGACCGCGAGCTGAGATGGCGCACGCGGCCGGCGAGGGACGGCGGCCGCCGCCGGGATGGCGCTGGATCGAGGTGCCGTTCAACCTGCTCCGCTCGGTGCTGACCGGCAGGTCGCTGATCGTCAGCAGCGGGCCGAACGAGCCGCTCCGCCAGGCGCAGCGGACGACGGGATCGCTGACCCGCCGGATGATCGGCATCGCCGCGCTGTGGATCCTCGTGCTGCTCGCGGGCGGCGGCTATGCGCTGGATCGCGTGCTCAACACTGCGATGACGCGCAATTTCGACGCGCAGCTCCAATATGTGCTGACCGCGATGATCGCGTCGGCGGAGATCGATCCGGCGGGGGAGGTGCGCTTCACGCGCCCGCTCGGCGACCAGCGTTTCCTGGAGCCCGCGTCGGGGCTCTATTATCAGGTCGCGGGCGCCGCGCACGAACCGTTCCGCTCGCGCTCGCTCTGGGATCGCGCGCTGGATACGACCGCCAAGCACCGCGATCTCGCGGTCCATCTCTACAATAGCAAGCAATTTTCCGACGAGCCGCTGCGGATCATGGAGCGCGATCTCAAGCTGCCGGGATCGCCGCTGATGTGGCGGTTCCAGGTGGCGCAGGCGCGCGCCGGGCTCGACGATCAGATCGCCGTGCTGCGCCGGACGCTGGTGCGTTCGTTCGCGATCCTCGGGCTGGGGCTGATCGTCATGTCGACCTTGCAGGCGGCGTTCGGGCTGTGGCCGCTCCGGCACGTAAGGCGCGAGATCAACGCGGTGCGGACCGGGCGGCGCTCGCGCGTCGATGCGCGGCTGCCGATCGAGATCGCGCCGATGGTCGAGGAACTGAACGATCTGCTCGCGCACAACGAGCGGCAGGCGGAGGAAGCGCGCACGCACGCGGGCAATCTCGCGCATGCGCTCAAGACCCCGCTGACCGTAATCATGAACGAGGCGACCGCCAACAGCGACGACCTCTGCAAAACCGTGATCCGCGAGGCGACGACGATGCGGCGGCAGGTCGATCACCATCTTGCGCGCGCGCGCGCGGTGGGGCGGCGGGGGGCCGCGCAGAGCGTCGCGCAGCTCTGGTCCTCGGTCGAGGCGGTGGAGCGCGCGGTGGGGCGGCTCTACCCCGACGTGACGATCGACATGGCGGGCGACCGGACCGTGCGCGCGCGCGTCGAGCGGCAGGACCTCGACGAGATGCTCGGCAATCTGATCGAGAATGCCGCCAAATATGGCGGCGGCCGCGTGTTCGTGGCGATCGGCGGCGACGCGGGCTTCGCCGAGGCGGTGATCGAGGATGACGGCACGGGCATCCCCGCCGATCAGCGGCAGGCGATCTTCGAGCGCGGCGTGCGGCTGGATACGGGCAAGCCGGGCACGGGCCTCGGCCTCGCGATCGTGCGCGATGTCGCGGAGATTTACGGCGGCACGGTGGCGCTGCACGAGAGCGAAGACCTCGGCGGCCTTTGCGTGCGGCTGCGGCTGCCGGCGTTGCCATGACCGGCCCGACAGAATCGCGGGAGTGGTAAAAAGCCCGGCGGCCATCGTTGGCGGGCATTGCTAGAAGGCTTTTGCTGGTCGAAGAGCGGGATCGCAACGACCGAAACGAGCGAACGGAATGATGACGAGCACCGAGCCCCCCCTCATCGTCGGCATCGGCGGCACCAGCATGCCGGGATCCTCCACCGAACGCGCGCTCGCGGTGGCATTGGCGGCGGCGGAGCGCGCCGGTGCCGTGACTCGATTGTTCGGGGGCGAGGCGATGATGCGGCTGCCGCTCTACGTGCCGGGGGTCGCCGACCGCTCGGCCGCCGAGCATGATTTCGTCGCGACGGTCCGCGCCGCCTCCGGAATCATCATCGCGAGCCCCGGATATCATGGCAGCGTCTCCGGCCTCGTGAAGAACACGATCGACCTGCTGGAGGAAACCGCCAAGGATTCGCGCGTCTATCTGGCCGACCTGCCGGTGGGCCTTATCGCCACCGCCTACGGATGGCAGGCGACGGGCAGCACGGTGGCGGCGCTGCGCTCGATCGTCCATGCGCTGCGCGGCTGGCCCACGCCTTTCGCGGCGACGGTCAACAGCCAGAACTGCCGCTTCGATGCGGCGGGCGGTTGCAGCGATCCGGCGGTGGCGGAGCAACTGGCGGTGGTCGGCCGGCAGGTGGCGCAGGCGGCACTGCGCGACGCGGCCTGATGCGAGCCGCCAGCCGGAAGCGATGCGAGCGGCGGTGCGGGCCTGGAGCCTGTCCTGTTGACGTTATACTCTCGTCACCCCGGCCTTGAGCCGGGGTCCCGCTGCTTGGCGACGCTGAAGAAGAAGCGGGACCCCGGCTCAAGGCCGGGGTGACGTTGAGTGAACAGGAT
>NZ_CAHJXD010000218.1 GCF_903644055.1 Sphingomonas bacterium
CGCCGTCGGGGCGGGGCAGCGCCACCGAGGCGACCTTGTCGAGCCCCTCGATGCGCACGATCTCCTCGACGATATCGGCGATGCCCTCGACGTCGCGCCGCCAGCTCGGCACGCTGACCGTCCAGCCGCCGTCCACCCCGAAGCCCAGCGCGGCGAGGATCGCGCGCTGGCGATCGGCGGCGACGTCGATACCCGCGATCGCGCGCGTCGCGGCGGGATCATAGCGGAACGTCGTCCGCGCGGTCGGCGGATCGCCCGCCTCGATCGCCTCGCAGGCATCGCCGCCGCAGATGTCGAGCACCAGCCGCGTCGCGATCGCCAGCCCGTCGCGCAGGAAGCCGGGATCGACCCCGCGTTCGAAGCGCGCGCGCGCATCGCTGGTCAGGCCGAGCTTCTGGCCGGTGCGCGCGATCGTCGCGGGCGTGAAGTAAGCGCATTCGATCAGCACGTCGGTGGTCGTCTCGGAGACGCCCGACGCGGCGCCGCCCATGATGCCCCCGATGTCGTGGACGTGGGCATCGTCGGCGATCACCGTCATTTCGGCGTCGAGCGCATAGCTCTTGCCGTTGAGCGCTGTGAGCTGCTCGCCCGCAGCAGCCTTGCGCGCGACGAGCCCGCCCGTGAGCTTCGCCAGATCATAGACGTGCAGCGGGCGGCCGTGATCGAGCATGACGTAATTGGTGATGTCGACCAGCGCCGAGATCGCGCGCTGGCCCGCCGCGACTAGCCGCCGCCGCATCCATTCGGGCGAGGCGCCGTTGGTCACGCCCTGCACCGCGCGGCCGAACAAGGCGGGGCAGCCTTCCGTGTCGTGCGTGGCGATGGCGATCGGTGCTGCGTGCTCGCTGCGGATCGCGGGGATGTCGAGCGGCTTGAGCGATCCCAGCCCCGCCGCCGCGAGATCGCGCGCGATGCCGCGCACGCCCATGCAATCCTGGCGGTTAGGGGTGATCGCGACGTCGATCACCGGATCGCTCAGGCCCGCCCAATCGGCATAAAGCGCGCCGATCGGCGCGTCGGCGGGCAGCTCGACGATACCGTCATGCGCGTCCGAAAGTTCCAGCTCGCGGAGCGAACACAGCATGCCGTGCGATTCGACGCCCCGGATCGACGCGACCTTGAGCGTGACGTCGAGACCGGGGACATAGGCCCCCGGCGCCCCGAACACGCCGACCAGCCCGGCGCGCGCATTGGGCGCGCCGCAGACGACCTGGAGCGGTTCGCCCGCGCCGGTATCGACCGACAGCACCTGCAACTTGTCCGCCTGCGGGTGCGGTTCTGCGGTAAGCACGCGAGCGATCGTGAAGCTCCCGAGCTTGGCGGCGGGATCGGCGACCCCCTCGACCTCCAGCCCGATGCGGGTGAGCGCATCGACGATCGCGTCGAGCCCCGCCTCGGTCTCGAGATGCTCCCCGAGCCAGGACAAGGCGAACTTCATGCGCCGACCCCGCCCGACAGCGTCGGCACGTCGAGCGCGCGGAAGCCGTAGTGCCGCAGCCAGCGCAGATCGCCGTCGAAGAAGGCGCGCAGATCGTCCATGCCATATTTGAGCATCGCCAGCCGATCGACGCCGGTGCCGAATGCGAAGCCCTGCCATTCGGCGGGATCGAGCCCGCACGCGGCGATCACCTTGGGGTGGACCATGCCCGAGCCGAGCACCTCCATCCAGCCGCCGTTCGGACCTTCGGGGTCGCCGCCGATCACGCGCCGCCCCTTTTCGATCGAGAAGCCGACGTCGACCTCCACCGAAGGCTCGGTGAAGGGGAAATAGGAGGGGCGCAGCCGCAGCACGATATCCTCGCGCTCGAAGAAGGCCTTGAGGAAGGTCTCCAGCGTCCAGCGCAGATGGCCGAGATGGATGCCGCGATCGATCACCAGCCCCTCGATCTGGTGGAACATCGGCGTGTGCGTGGCATCGCTGTCCGAACGATAGACGCGGCCCGGCGCGATGATGCGGATCGGCGGCGGCGATGCGGTCATCGTGCGGATCTGGACGGGCGAGGTGTGCGTGCGGAGCAGCATCCGCCGGCCCTCGGCATCCACGTCGGGGAAATAGAAAGTGTCGTGCATCGCGCGCGCGGGATGCGTCTCGGGGATGTTGAGCGCGGTGAAATTGTGCCAGTCGTCCTCGATCTCCGGCCCGGTCGCGACCGCGAAGCCCAGGTCGGCGAAGATTTCGGCTAGCTCGTCCAGCACCTGGCTGACCGGGTGGACGCTGCCTTGCGGGGCGGGCGCCACGGGCAGCGTCATGTCGAACTTCTCGGCGGCGAGCCGGGCATCGAGCGCGGCGGCATCGAGCAGCGCCCTGCGCGCCTCGATCGCCTCGGCGACGTCGGCGCGCAGGCGCTGGATGGCGGGCGCCTTCTCCTGCCTTTCCTCCGGCGACAGGCCGCCGAGCGTCTTGAGCAAGGCGGTGATCGATCCCGATTTGCCGAGCGCACGCACGCGGATCGCCTCCAGCGCGGGCAGGTCCGCGCGGGAAATGTCCGACAGCAGTGGGTCGCGCAGGTGCCCGATCTCGATCATCTATCCGGTCCGTGGGGTCGGCCGCCCTTTGGCACCGGCCGGTCGCCGAGCGCAAGAGCATGGGTGCTGAGAGCCCCGTTTGAAACGCGCCTTTGGCGCGTTGGCGGCCCCGGCCCGCTCCCCCACCCGACCTCCCACAGAGTATCCTGATTGGGAGGTCGTGGGGTCCCCGCAAAGTAATACTTTGCGGGGTGCCCTCGGGTGGGGGTGCGGGCCGGTGCCGCCTGAAACTCGCTCTTCCGCGAGTTTCCAAACAAACGCTCAGCCGGTCGTTTTGACGTCGTCTTGTGGCGGCCCGATCACCTTCAGCGCCTTGGCCTGCACCTCGAAACGGAGCGGGCTTTTGAGCCGCACCACCTCGCCGTCGATCGCGACGCGGATCGATCGGGCATGCGCCTCGACCTCGAACGCGGCGACATCGGCGAGCGCGGCGAAATCGCGCTCGGGATCGGCGCGGCCGATCATCGCGCGCGCGGCGAGCGCCGCCAGCCGGAGCGGGGTGCCGCGCTCGACCGCATAGACCGAGAGCTTGCCGTCATCCAGCGCCGCGCGCCTGCCGACCCTGCCCAGCGTCAGCTCGTAGCGGTTGTTGCCGACGAACAGCATCGGCGTGCGCACCATCTTGTCGTCGCCCTCCAGCCGCAGCCGCAGGCGATGGTGGCGCGCGCGGCCGAGCACCACCCAGGCGGCGGGAAGGTTGGCGAGCCATTTGGGCAGGCCGCGCCGCGCGCGCGCCGCATCGCGGCTCTCGACCATGTCGGGATAGAAGCCGATCGAGGCGTTGTTGACGAAGGCGCGGCCGTTGACGCGGCCGAGATCGATCCGCCGCGTGTGGCCGGCGGCGATCAGCCTGGCGACCTGCGCGAGATCGCTGGGGATGCCGAGCTCGCCCGCGAGATGGTTGCGCGTGCCGAGCGGCAGGATCGCGAGCGCCGCCTCGCTCCCCGCATCCACCAAGGCGCCCGCCGCGCACCCGATCGTCCCGTCCCCGCCGCCGACGGCGACGAGGCCATGCCCGGCCGCCTTGCCGACCGCCTCGGCGATGTCGCGGCCCTCGATCGCACGGACCCTGGCGACGAGCCCCGCCGCCGCGAAGGCCTCGCTCAGCTTGGCCTCCAGCGCATCGCCAAGCTTGGACGCGGCACCGCCGGAGCGGTTGACGAAGACGGGGATCGGGGAGTTCATCACGCCGTCGTAACGCATGCGCGACCCATGCGGTCCAGGGTGGATGGCAGGTTGCGATGTCGTCGCGATATCCGGAAGGAGGTGGTCGGTTCTTGGTCCGCTTTCGGACGCGGGGGGAGTTGCCGTCGCGGTTTCACAACCGTTCGGTTGTGCGCCCGCCACAGGATGACTTGGCAGTGACATCGCCCTTAGGCGTCGCGATGTTCCTGGCATGGGCCAACCAGGGCAATAGACAAATTTAAGCGCGAGCCGGATACAACGGGCGCGCGCGACAAACCGCATCGCCGCCTGCCCGAAAACTATCCTTAGGAGAATAGAGGCTGAGCGAGTAAGCTTTACCCGACCTGGGAATGCAATGGCGGATGTAACGGCAAAATCAGACGCTCAAAAGGAGAGCGAAGCAGCAGTCGACACGTTCCGCCAGGAACTCGGCCCATTCGTCGTGGCTGCCCAAAAAACCCGGATGCCGATGATCTTTACTGACGTGGAGCCCGGCCATCCAGTCATCTTCGCGAACGACGCCTTCCTAAAGCTGACGGGTTACGCGCGTGAGGAAGTGCTCGCCAAAAGCTTCCAGTCATTGCTTGCCTTGGGGGTCGACTCGGAAACGATGCCGATCGTCGAAGCGGCTTTCGGCGGAGAGTGCGACCGCGACCCAGAGATTCATTATAAGCGCAAGAACGGTAGCGAATTCTGGGCGTCGATGTTCGTCAGCCCGGTTTGCGACGAGAGCGGTACGGTCGTGCAGCACTTCGTGTCGTTCGCCGACCTGACCGACCACCGGCAAGATAACGCCCGGTGTAAGATGTTGATCGACGAGCTTAATCATCGGGTCAAAAACACGTTATCGACGGTCCAGTCGATCGTCACCCAGGCGCTACGCCGCCCGGCCGAACCGGAGGCAATCCGCGAAGCGATCGAGTCGCGCATCCTTGCCCTATCGCGGTCGCACGACCTGCTCACTAACAGCAATTGGGAGGGCGCAGGCCTTCACGATCTGGTCGATACAGCCCTGCATCCGTTCGAGGTAGTCGCGGGCCACGGCGAGCGGTTCACGATCGTCGGCGACAATGTACATTTATCGCCCAAGACCGCGCTCTCGGTCGCGATCGCACTACACGAGCTTGCCACCAACGCCGTCAAATACGGCGCCTTCTCGAACGATGCGGGCAAAATCGCGATCGACTGGACGGTGTCTTCAGCGGTGGAAGATCGGCTCGTTCTGCGATGGCGGGAGCGCGACGGACCGCCGGTGACGCCGCCAACGCACAAGGGGTTCGGATCATGGGTCATCGAGCGCGGGTTGGCGCATGAGCTCGGCGGCAAGGTGACGCTCGAATATCTCAGCCACGGGGTGGCTTGCACGATCGACATACCGGTCCCCACGGAGGCGAACGAATGACTGCCCTTCTCGCTGGTCGCCGGATTCTTGTGGTCGAGGATGAGATGCTCGTCTTGATGCAAATAGAGACGGCGCTGGAGGAACTCGGCTGCTCCGCGATCTGTGCCGCAGCCAGCGTTGCCGAGGCCCTCGCAATGCTTGCTGGACAAAGTTTTGATGCGGCGATGATCGACGTCAACTTGGGCGGTGAAAAGAGCTATCCCGTCGCAGATATGCTGACGCGGCGCGGCATCCCGTTCGCGTTCTCGACCGGCTATGGCGATCATGGAAACCGCATAGACTTTAACGATCGGCCGACCCTCAGGAAGCCATATGTGCGCGCGGATTTGGTGGCAGTGTTCGAACAACTGATAGCCGACGAGCCTTTACCGGCGGCGGCATAGCATCATCCCCGGCCGCCGCACTTGCGCCTGCTTGCGGCCATGATCGATGACTGCGGCCAGTCGCTTTCAGTCTGCGCGGCAGCGGATGCGGACCTCCTGCCCGGGTTTCGAATATGCTGCCAGAAGTGGCGGAGCCCAATCGTTGGCATGGCGCACGACCGGTCGGTTTCGACACCGCCTCCCCGCCACGCTTTTCCGCAGAGTCGCGGGCGTCAGAACGCCGCGCCAGATGTCCACTCTCGGGATCGGATGATCGCTACCGCAATGACCGATTCTGGGCAGAAGCATCTTGACAGGGCGGAACATATCAGATACATGCTAATGGAACCATATCTGATTCGCTCGCTCTTTCTTAACGGAAATTGTCGCTGCGCCTGAATGAGGCAGAGCTATGGCGTTGGGGCGAAAGCCACAAAGGCCACGAAAGCCACAAAGGCCACGATCGCTGTGGCTTTCGGGATATCAGGCGCATCCTCGGCCGAATTTCTGATAGAATAGGCTCGGATGCAGCCCACAATGCAGACCTAGGCGATCCTCCCCTGGCAGGGGAGGTGGCTGGCAAAGCCAGACGGAGAGGTGACACGCTATCGAGAGGGCGACACCCCTCCGTCAGCCCTGCGCGCTGCCACCTCCCCTTTCAGGGGAGGATCATGATCCTGCGCAGACTTGCTCGACTTCGACTCCGGATGGCACCGCTGGCGGGTCGCTGACTGCCATTTCCCATCCCCAACGAAAAAGGCGCGGGCGGCTCGTCGCCGCCCGCGCCCTTCGCGCTGGTCGATAAGGGGGGAAGCCTCAGGCCGCCACCCGCGCTCCTTCGGGCAGGGCGGCCTTCGCCTGCGCGACGATCGCGCTGAACGTCGCGGCCTCGTTCATCGCGAGATCGGCGAGGATCTTGCGGTCGAGGTCGACCCCGGCGAGCTTGAGGCCGTGCATGAACACGCCGTAGGTCAGCCCCTCGGTGCGGACCGCGGCGTTGATGCGCTGGATCCACAGGCCGCGGAAGCTGCGCTTCTTAACCTTGCGGTCGCGATAGGCATATTGCCCGGCCTTCTCCACCGCCTGGCGGGCGATGCGGATCGTATTCTTGCGGCGGCCATAATAGCCCTTGGCATCCTCGAGGATGCGCTTGTGCTTGGCGTGGGTGGTGACACCCCTCTTTACGCGTGCCATCGATCAGCCCTCCTCAATTCAAGCCGTAGGGGGCCCAGAGCTTGACGCGCACCGTATCGGGCACGGCGAGCACATCGGTCCGGCGGTTCTGGCGGATATATTTGGCATTGTGGCTGATCAGCCGGTGGCGCTTGCCGGCGACTCCATGCTTCACCTTGCCGGTGGCGGTGAGCTTGAAGCGTTTCTTGACGCCGCTCTTCGTCTTGAGCTTGGGCATTTTCGTCTCCTCACAAGAGCGACGCATGCGGATGGCCACGGCAGCCCATGTTAGCCGGGCAATCCATCGATATCGCTGGAAGCGCGCGCCTATAGGCAAGGCTGCGCGATTTGGCAACCGGGCGGCGCGGCGCAAAGCCGTTACGGAACCGACTTCGATGCGCGGGGGTTAAGCGGGCAATGGCCGAACCCACGATCGCCGCCCCCGCGCGCCGCGCGCATCGCCCGCTCCACACCGCGCTCGCCAGCATCGCGGCGGTGCTCGCGACGCTCATCGGGCTGCTGTTCCTCGTCTGGCTGGTGCTGTTCGTCACGCGCGGACGCTTCCTCAAGCATACGTTCGAGCGCTATGCGAGCAGCTACAGCGAGCGCGACGTCAAGGTGGCGGGCGACTTCAACCTTTATTTCGATCCGATCGCGATCAAGTTCCTCGCCGAAGGGCTGACTGTTTCGAACCCGGCCTGGGCGACCAGGCCCAACCTCTTCCAGTCGAAGCTGATCGACACGCGGATCGAGACGATCCCGCTGATCTTCGGCAAGCAGCATATCGACTGGATCACGCTGACCGACGGCGCCGCCGACCTCGAGTGGGACAAGCAGCACAAGCGTAACACCTGGACGTTCTCGGGAACCACGCCGCTCAAATTGCCGCTGATCCGGCGCGCCGCGGTATCGGGCACGACGCTGCGCTACCGCGATCCGGCGACGCGGATCGAAGCCGATATCCGGTTCGATCCGATCAACGCCAGGGACAGCCGCTTCGCGAGCAACATCGGCTTTTCGGGCAAGGGCAGCGCGCGCGGCACGCCGTTCACGGTGTGGGGCAGCCAGAGTTCGCCCAACGAGGTGATGGCGGGCGGGCGCAACCAGTTCGAGCTGCACGCCGCCGCCGCGCGCAGCCGGCTCGACGTTTCGGGCACGCTGCCCGGCGCGACGGTGATCGAGGGCGCCGATCTCGCGGTCGCGGTGCGCGGCGCGAATCTGCGCGACCTGTTCGATCTCGCCGGCGTCGCGGTGCCCGATACGCGCGCCTACCGGCTGCGCTCGCACCTGACCAAGGCCGGCAACGAATATCGCTTCACCAAGTTGTCGGGCAATTACGGCACCAGCGATCTCGCCGGATCTCTGACCGTGTCGGTGCCCCCGGTCAATTCGGGCGAGCGGATGAAGCTGACCGCCGATCTCGCCTCGCATCGTGTCGACATGATCGATATCGGGCCGTTCATCGGCTACAATCCCAATGCGCTCGCCACCAAGGGCCCGAGCGCCGCCGCGACCACGCAGCACAAGAGCGCGGGCTATCCGCGCATCCTGCCCGATGCGCCGCTGCGCGTCGATGCGCTCAAGCTGTTCGACGCCGACGTCAAATATCGGGTCGCGCAGATCAAGCAGCCGTTCGTGCCGATCTCGAACATCCTGCTCGGGCTTACGCTCGACAATTCGCTGCTCAAGCTGTCGCCGCTCAACTTCGATATCGCCGGCGGGCATCTCGCGTCCGACATATCGATCAACGCGCGCCAGCCGCTGGTGGCGACCGATTACGACATCAGGCTCTCGACCACGCCGCTCGGCACTTTGCTCGCGCGCTTCGGCGTCAACCAGGCGGGCACCACCGGATCGGTCCGGGCGCGCATCAAGATGAACGGCACCGGCAATTCGGTGCGCGCGTCGCTGGCGACCTCGAACGGCCGGATCGCGGTGATCCTGCCCAAGGGGACGTTCTGGACGCAATATATCCAGCTCGCCGAATTCGACCTCGGCGTGTTCGTGCAGAAGCTGATGCAGGACAAGCTCAAGAAGCCCGTCCAGATCAATTGCGGGCTGATCGGCTTCACCGTGCGCGACGGCATCGCCGCCGCCGATCCGGTGCTGATCGATACCGACAAGAATGTGATGACCGCGAAGGGCGGCTTCTCGTTCAAGGACGAATCGATGAGCCTCGCCTTCCGCGCCGACGCCAAGAAGCTCAGCCTCTTCTCCGGCCAGTCGCCCGTCGGCATCGGCGGCCATTTCGCGCAGCCCGCGATTCAGATCGTCACGCCGCAATTGCTGACGCGCGCGGGCGTCGGCGTGGCGCTCGGCATCGCCTTCCCCCCGGCGGCGCTGCTCGCCTTCGTGGATCCGGGTGATGCCAAGGCGGCGGCGTGCGGGCCGGTGCTCGCGGGCGCGAACGCCGCGGCGCAGCGGACGGCCAAGGGCGATGTCCGCAAGGACATCGGCGGCGGCAAGACCGCCGACGTCCAGGCGCAGAAGAAGCCCAAGAAGATATTGGGGATTTTCTGACGGCTTGCCGGCTCGCCGGCGCGGGCCGGCATATCTGCGGCCGGGGAGAACGCCTGTTCCGGAGATCCCAGCTTTCGCTGGGATGACGGTCTGGGGTGGAGGCCAGCCATCCCCCGCATTCCCCCGCCTTGCCGCCCGCCGCCGTTTCTGTATCGAACGGCGGAGCAGGAGACGGATCGATGGCGTTGCGCAAGCTGGTGGCGGGCAATTGGAAGATGAACGGCACGCGCGCCGCGCTCGGCGAGATCGCGGCGATCGAGGCCGCCGCCGCCGGGGCCGCCGGGATCGACGTCGCGATCTGCCCGCCGTTCACGCTGATCGCCGCCGCCGGGCAGCAGGTGTCGAAGGTCGCGATCGGCGGGCAGGATTGCCACCATGCCGCCAAGGGCGCACACACCGGCTGCATCGCCGCGACGATGCTCGCCGATCTCGGCGCGCGCTACGTGATCGTCGGGCACAGCGAGCGCCGCACCGACAATGGCGAGGACGATGCGCAGGTGCGGGCCAAGGCCGAGGCGGGGATCGCCGCCGGGCTGATCGCGATCGTCTGCGTCGGCGAGACCGAAGGCGAGCGCGACGAGGGCCGCGCGGGCAGCGTCGTCGGCGCGCAGCTCGACGGTTCGGTCCCTCCCGCCGCGACCGCCGCCCAACTGGTGGTCGCCTATGAGCCGGTGTGGGCGATCGGCACCGGGCGGACGCCGTCCCTGGACGATGTCGCGGAGATGCATGCGCTGATCCGCGCCAAATTGCTCGCGATCCTCGGGCAGGAAGGGGCCGGCGTGCGCATCCTCTACGGCGGATCGGTCAAGCCCGACAATGCCGCCGCGCTGATGGCGATCGCCGACGTCGACGGCGCGCTGGTCGGCGGCGCGAGCCTGACCGCCGCGCAATTCGCGCCGATCATCGAGGCGGCGGCGGGAGCTTGATGCGATCCAGAAGCTGGATCGGGCCGGTGCCGCCATCCGCGTGAGCGGATCACATAAATGACGGCAGCCGCAATGCCCCGCCCGTTGCCGCGCTGCCTCGGCACGATCGGCATGCTGTTCCTGACGCTGTCGGCGATCTCGCCCGCATCGTCGCTGTTCATCATCGTGCCAGGAATGTTGCTGGGCGCGGGGACGGGCGCCTTGTGGGCGTTCGCGATCGCCGGGCTGGTCTGCCTCGCCACCGCTTATGTCTATGCCGAGCTCTCGTCGGCCTTTCCGATCGCGGGCGGCGAATATGTCATGGTCGCGCGCACGCTAGGGCCGCTGCCGGGCTTCGTGATGCTGGTGGTCAACGTGTTCAACAACATGCTTTTCCCGCCGGTGGTCGGGCTGGGGGTAAGCGCGGTGCTGGCGGACGTGATCCCCGGCCTGCCGCAGGTGCCGACCGCGATCTTCGTGGTCGCGGGATCGACCCTGTGCGGATTGCTCAACATCCGGATCAACGCGCTGGTGACGGGAGCCTTCCTGCTGATCGAGCTGCTCGCGCTGGGGCTGGTGATGCTGCTCGGGCTGCTCCACCCGGCGCGCGCGCTGGTGCCGCTGCTGGCGCATCCGGCGATGCCCGCCGGCCAGGTGCTGGTGCCTGCATCGACGCCAGCGATCGGGCTCGCCACCACCGTCGCGATCTTCGCGCTCAACGGCTATGGCATGGCGGTCTATTTCGGCGAGGAAATGCACGAGGCGCCGGCCAGGATCGCGCGCGTCGTGCTGATCTCCTTTGTCGGCGCCTTGCTGTTCGAGCTGCTGCCGACGCTCGCCGCGCTGATCGGCGCGCCCAATCTCGGCGCGCTGCTCCGCGCGGAGGATCCGTTCGGCGGCTTCGTCGCGACGCTCGGCGGCCGCCTGCTCGCCGGAACCGTGGCGATCGGAGTGGCGGTCGCGATCCTCAACGCGGCGATCGTCATCGTGCTGGGATCGGCGCGCTTCCTCTACAGCACCGGGCGCGATCGCGTCTGGGGCGGGCGGGCCGATCGCTGGATCGCCATGCTCCACCCGCGCTGGCACAGCCCGTGGGTGGCGACGCTCGCCAACGGCGCGGTGGGGATGGGCGCCTGCCTGATCAGCCTCAAATTCCTGCTGATCCTCAGCGGCGGCGGGCTGATCGTCACTTATGCGGCGATCAGCCTGGCGGCGATCGTCGGGCGGCGGACCGGCGGGACCGCGCACGGCCGCTACCGGATGCCGCTCTATCCGCTCGCGCCCCTCTTCGCGCTGGCGGCGCTGGCCTATGTCATCTGGACCAACTGGCTGGATATCGAGGAGGGGCGGCCCGGCCTGATCGCGACGGGCGCGCAGATCATCGGCGCGGTGCTTTATTACCGGCTGGTGCTGCGGCGGCGCGGCGCGTGGATCGTCCACGATCCCGGAGCCCCGTCCGAACAAGGCTCGCCGCTCCGATCGGCCGCCGCACGGCTTTGAGGCTGTGCTGTTAAAGAGGAAGCGTCACCCCGGCCTTGAGCCGGGGTCCCGCTGCCTGCCGACGTTGAAGAAGAAGCGGGACCCCGGCTCAAGGCCGGG
>NZ_CAHJXD010000219.1 GCF_903644055.1 Sphingomonas bacterium
GCCCGGCGGCGGCGCGGCGGCGGAGGCACCGATGCGCCCGGCATCGACGTGCGCGGCCCAATCGATCCAGGCGCGGCGATCGCGCTCGGGCGCGAGATCGATGCGGTCGCGGACGAGCGGCGCGGGCGGGAAGGCCGGCGCGCTCATTGCAAGGCTCCGTCGTAACCGGAGGGGCGATAGCCCAGCACCATCTTCAGCCTGACGAGGCAATCCTCCGCCTCCGCATCTTCGGCGAAGGACGTGGCGAGGATCTCGCGCGCCGCATCGGCGACGATCTCGCCCGCCGGCCCAGGATGAAGCTTGTGCGCGAGCGCTACGATCGCGTCGCCGAAAAGATCGCCTTCGAAATCGGGATGCGTGCCGGGAGCCATAAGACGTGTCCTTTCAAAGAGTCGTTCGGAAGGACGGACCAGCTATCACATGTCGGGGGTTGTAGGACAGCAAAAAGGTTCGTGTTATGTTCTTTTTCGCTTGCGACTGTTGCCGATTCGCTTCAGAATGGGGCCTATGGTCACGACTCATCTCGTTCCCGCAGACATCGCCGCACGGTACGAGGTCCATGAATGGCGGAACGCGACGGGCGTTCTGGCCACCGCTCATCCGCACGAATGGAACGAGATCGTTGCGGCGCTGCGCGCTTTCCAATTCTTTCGCAGCGAAATCCTCAAGGGTGGCGGCCGCAAGAGCGTGATCGCCTCACGGTTCGATGGCTTCCTCACGGAGCGCGGCTGGGCGGAGAAGAAGTTCGCGACACGGATCCGCGTGGATCAGGAAGAGCGGGATTCGCCGACCCACAAGGTCGATTGCTTCAAGGGGCGCGTCGGCCTTGAGATCGAGTGGAACAACAAGGATCCCTTCTTCGATCGCGACCTTAACAATTTCCGCTTGCTGTTCGATCTGCGTGTGATCGACGTCGGTGTGATCCTCACGCGATCCAGCCATTTGCAGGCGATCTTCCGGTCGCTCGGCAAGAAGGTCGCCGACAAGTATGGCGCCTCGACGACCCACATGGACAAGCTTCTGCCGCGCCTGGAAGGCGGCGGGGGTGGCGGCTGTCCGATACTTGCTTTCGGCATCACGCAGAACCTCTATGTCGAGGATGCGATACCGATCGAGCCGGCTGAACAAGGGGATAGTTACGATGACGCCGAGTGAGGATTTCGCGCAGGCGACACGCGGACGCAAGTTCAAGACGATCCTAGCCGATCCGCCGTGGCGCTTTCAGAACCGCACCGGCAAGATGGCGCCCGAGCATCGCCGGCTTTCGCGCTACGGCACGATGGAGCTGGACGAGATTTGTGCGCTGCCGGTGGCGGGCGTCGCCGCCGATCCGGCGCATCTCTATCTGTGGGTGCCGAACGCGCTGTTGCCCGAGGGGCTAGCGGTGATGAAGGCGTGGGGGTTCGAGTACAAATCGAACATCGTCTGGCACAAGATCCGCAAGGACGGCGGATCGGACGGGCGCGGGGTCGGCTTCTATTTCCGCAACGTCACCGAGCTGGTGCTGTTCGGCGTGCGCGGCAAGAATGCGCGGACGCTGCAACCGGGTCGCAGCCAGGTCAACCTGCTCGGCACGCGCAAGCGCGAGCATAGCCGCAAGCCCGACGAATTCTACGATATCGTTGAGGCGTGCAGCCCGGGGCCGAGGCTGGAGATGTTCGCGCGTGGGGCGCGGAAGGGCTGGACGGCGTGGGGCAATCAGGCCGAGGAATATGAGATCGGGTGGGACACCTACGCGCATAACTCGCGGCGTGGGGGTGCGGTGGAATGGGTCGAGGCGGCGGAGTAGATGTGGTGCAGGTCAGCCGCAAGTGGAAGGTTGTAGGAAACTATGTAGCAACGATGCTAATCGGATTGGTGGCAGGTGTTCTTGGTGCTGCCTCTACGAGGCAATTTGGCACGAGTTCTTACACACTATCCTACGCCGACTTTGTGTCTATAATGCTTACGTGCTTGGGTGTTATGTTAACAGCAGTAACGCTTTTCGTTGGCGCACTGGCGGTTGTTGGCTGGACATCTATCGAAACTAAACTGCGCCAACATTCTATAGACTATATAGGTTCAGAACTACAGGAGGGTCGACCACTAAGGAGTCTCGTTCAACTGGCAGTCCGCGAAGCGGTTTACGAAGGCGTATCTCCCCGGGAAGATGACGGGAATGACGATCAGGAAGAGAGTGGATCATGATAAATGTTGAACAGCAAGCCATATTGGATAGCTATACAGCCCAGATCCCAGTTCCTGTAGGTAAACTTGCTAGTGATCTTGGATTGCCGATCGGGCTTGCTGCGCTGAGCCCAAGCATTTCGGGTTTGATAGAACCCGACGTAAACGCTCCAAGCGGATTTCGTATAAGAGTTAATCGCTATGAGACGGATGAACGCCAGCGGTTTACGATTGCGCATGAGATTGCTCATTACCTCCTGCATCGCGACTACATCCGCAGTGGGGTAGTGGACTCCGTAATGTATCGATCTAGCCTTAGCTCAGCGCGGGAAGCTGAAGCTAACAGACTTGCTGCGAATATCGTAATGCCTTACAGTAGAGTAATGGATGAGCTAAAAAAGCTGGGAGGAAAGCGGGATGAGATTTCTGCCGCAGCAATAGCAAGGACGTTTCGAGTTTCATTGCCTGCCATGAAAGTTAGATTAGAGATCAAGTAGGATGCTTCAATCCGCACAATACGTGTCTGTCTTGTTCTCAAAGCGTGCGGAGATCAAGGCACTAAAGCATCTCGACAAAGCGACAAGAGATAGATTATTTCCTGTTGTTGGTGTTCGACCTTGGCCAAATGCTAAGCAACTAACTGCTATAGAAGATCGTCTTGCAGATGCTTTCGGAGGTTATCGATATGGCTGTGATCTTGATACCGCAAAAAGAGGTTTTGTAAATTGCCATCCTGCAGCAGAGCAATTTGAGGCCCTCTTTCAACCAGAGAATGCGTTCAGAAACTACTATGATTTCGTCGCGTCGGTTCAGGAGCGCGTTCCCGTCTTAAGAGCTGACGGAAGCGGGTTCACTCAAATTGAAAACCAGCTTGGCATTGCCACAGAACTTGGACGCGGTCTTGTTATAAGATTGCAGCCAAATTCCGGAATTAATCTTCAGGACGTTCTTCACACAGGACTGTTAGTTCCAGATGATGTCCTATTTGTAGTTGATGCTGGTTGGTCTCTTGATGTTTTGTCTCAAGAGTTTTGGATGTCAAGCCGAATTTCAGAGATTACGGATTGGGATAACTCGGTAGACGTAGTGGCGATGTCAAGTAGCTTTCCAAACTCCTTCAGTCATATAGACAAAAAAGGTCATTTTTTAATAGACGATCGAGAGCTATTTAACCGCCTCGTAATCCGACATAATGCCGCTAAGTTAGTATACGGAGACTGGGGTAGTACCAGACTTTCTGAAGAACAAGGAGGGGGTACTCATTACGATCGGATTGACACCGCTAGATCCAACGATTGGATTTCCTACCGACAGACCGATACAGACGTCGGATATGCTGTTCTAGCTCAAAGAGCTAAAGACGACGCTGCTTGGGCGACATTGCCAGACTGCTGGGGTAAACATGTCATCGATTGTACGGCGCTTGATATTCCAGGAAAAATATCTGGTACGGAAAGCGCTATAGCTGCTCGCGTAAACATGCATCTGACGGCTCAGGCAAATCTTGGACTATCTGTACCAGTAGCAGACGAGCCGTACATCGATCCATTCTAAGCTACTCCGCTGCCGCCTGCTCACTTTTTTGCCCTAACAATGAAGCCAAATACCGCCCCGTGTAACTCCGCGCCTCCTTCACCACAGTCTCCGGCGTCCCCACCGCGACGATCTCGCCGCCCTTGTCGCCGCCCTCCGGCCCCAGGTCGATGATCCAGTCGGCGGTCTTGATGACCTCGAGGTTGTGCTCGATCACCACCACGGTGTTGCCCTGCTCGACGAGCGCGTGGAGGACTTCGAGCAGTTTGCGGACGTCGTCGAAGTGGAGGCCGGTGGTGGGTTCGTCGAGGATGTACAATGTGTTGCCGGTGGCGCGGCGGCTGAGTTCCTTGGCGAGCTTGACGCGCTGCGCCTCGCCGCCCGAGAGCGTCGTCGCCTGTTGGCCGACCTTGACGTAGCCGAGGCCGACCTCGGCGAGCATCGCCATCTTCTCGCGGATGCTGGGCACCGCCTTGAAGAATTCGACCGCATCCTCGACCGTCATGTCGAGCACGTCGGCGATGCTGCGGTCGCGGAACTTCACCTCCAGCGTCTCGCGATTGTAGCGCGCGCCGTGGCAGACGTCGCAGGTGACGTAGACGTCGGGGAGGAAGTGCATCTCGATCTTGAGCACGCCATCGCCCTGGCACGCCTCGCACCGCCCGCCCTTGACGTTGAAGCTGAAGCGGCCGGGCTTGTAGCCGCGCGCCTGGCTTTCGGGGAGGCCGGCGAACCAATCGCGGATCTGCGTGAAGGCGCCGGTGTAGGTGGCGGGGTTACTGCGCGGGGTGCGGCCGATCGGCGACTGATCGATGTCGATCACCTTGTCGAGATGCTGGAGCCCCTCGATCTTCTCGTGATGGCCCGCGAGGATGCGCGCGCCGTTGAGCTGGCGGCTGGCGGAGGCGAAGAGCGTGTCGATCGTGAAGGTCGACTTGCCCGATCCCGAGACGCCGGTGATGCAGGTGAAGGTGCCGAGCGGGATCGAGGCGGTGACGTCCTTGAGATTGTTGGCGCGCGCGCCCTTGACGGTGAGCTTCTTGCCCGAGCCCTTGCGGCGCTTGGCGGGGAGCGGGACCATGCGGCGGCCGGTGAGATAATCGGCGGTGAGGCTGTTTTCGTTGGCGAGCACTTCGGCGAGGCTGCCCGCGGCGATGACCTCGCCGCCGTGGACGCCCGCGCCCGGCCCCATATCGATCACATAATCGGCGGTGCGGATCGCATCCTCGTCATGCTCGACGACGATCACGGTGTTGCCGAGATCGCGGAGGCGCTTGAGCGTGACGATCAGGCGATCGTTGTCGCGCTGGTGGAGGCCGATCGAGGGCTCGTCGAGCACATAGAGCACGCCCGAGAGGCCGCTGCCGATCTGGCTGGCGAGGCGGATGCGCTGGCTCTCGCCGCCGCTGAGCGTTCCGCTCGTGCGATCGAGGTTGAGATAATCGAGGCCGACATTGTCGAGGAAGCCGAGGCGCTCGACGATCTCCTTGAGGATCGGGGTGGCGATCTGGCGCTGCTGATCGTTGAGGTGGCCCGCCATCGCGCGGAAGAAGGCGAGCGCGGGGCCGACCGCGCGGCGCGTGGAGAGGCTGATGTCCTCGCCCGCGATCTTGACCGCCAGCGCCTCGGGCTTGAGCCGCGCGCCTTGGCAGACCTCGCACGGGCGGGTGCCCTGATATTTGGCGAGCTCCTCGCGCATCCAGGCGCTCTCGGTGGCGAGCATGCGGCGCTCGAGATTGCCGATCACGCCTTCGAACGCCTTGGTGACGGTGTAGCTCTTGCGCCCGTCGATAAAGGTGAGCGGGATCGCCTTGCCGCGCGTGCCATGGAGGATGGCGTAGCGCTGGTCTTCGCCGAGCTCGTTCCAGGGGGTCTTGAGATCGAACTCATAGGCCTTGGCGAGGCTGCCCAGCACCTGCATGTAATAAGGGCTGGGGGGGTTGGACTTGGCCCAGGGGACGACCGCGCCCTGCTTGATCGACAGCGCTTCGTTGGGGACGACGAGCTCGGGATTGAAATAGAGCTTCTCGCCGAGCCCATCGCAGGCGGGGCAGGCGCCTTGCGGGGCGTTGAAGCTGAACAGGCGCGGCTCGATCTCGGCGATGGTGAAGCCGGAGACGGGGCAGGCGAACTTTTCGGAGAAGGTGAGGCGGTCGGAGATGCCTTCGGGGAGGGCGAGGCCCTTCATCGCGCCGCCGGTGGCGTTCTTGCTCCCCTCCCGCGGGCGGGAGGGGTTGGGGGTGGGTTCGCGCTCTCCATCGGCGGTGGCGTCCGAAACGGTGGCCGCCCCACCCCCGGCCCCTCCCGCATGCGGGAGGGGAGAGGCGGGCGCTTCCGCAACCACATCGACATAGGCCAGCCCCTCGGCGAGCTTGAGCGCGGTCTCGAAGCTTTGCGCCAGCCGCGTCTCGATCCCCTCCCGGATCGCAAGCCGATCGACCACCACGTCGATGTCGTGCTTGTATTTCTTGTCGAGCGCGGGGGCTTCCTCGATCTCCATCAGCGCGCCATCGATGCGGACGCGCGTGAAGCCCGCGCGCTGCCATTCGGCGAGCTCCTTGCGATACTCGCCCTTGCGCCCGCGCACGACGGGGGCGAGCAGGTAGAAGCGCGTGCCCTCGGGCAATTGCATCACGCGATCGACCATCTGGCTGACGGTCTGCGAGGTTATCGGCAGGCCGGTGGCGGGCGAGTAAGGCACGCCGACGCGCGCCCACAGCAGCCGCATATAATCGTAGATTTCGGTGACGGTGGCGACGGTGGAGCGCGGGTTGCGGCTGGTCGTCTTCTGCTCGATCGAAATGGCGGGCGAGAGGCCCTCGATATGATCGACGTCGGGCTTCTGCATCAGCTCGAGGAACTGCCGCGCATAGGCCGACAGGCTCTCGACATAGCGCCGCTGGCCCTCGGCATAGATGGTGTCGAACGCGAGGCTGGACTTGCCCGATCCGGAGAGCCCGGTGATCACCGTCAGCGTCTCGCGCGGGATATCGACGTCGACATTCTTGAGATTATGCTCGCGCGCGCCGCGGACGGAGAGATGAGTCAGGGCCATGGGGCGAATTGTTCCAGATTTGTTCGGATGGGGCAAGCGCCGGGCAAGCGGTGCCGAGATAGGGAGCGGGTAGCGAATTTCCAGCTTCCACGGCCCATCCCCGCCGCGCACGCGATGGTTGGTCCGAATCGGAAGCTTTTTTTCTTGGCACGTCGGAAATCAACGATAGCCTGCGCGCCGGGAAGAACGGGGGTAGCTATGAATCGGACCGGATTGGCGGGCGTGCTGGCGTGCGCGTCACTGTTGCAAGGATGCGCGACCTATAGCTTTGCGCCGCCCAAGGTGGAGATGGCCAACGAATCCGATGCGAGCGCCAATTTCAAGCCAGGCTGCGGCGTCCAGCCCACGAGCACGCCTATCGCCCACAGCATCGACGGCGCCGGCAAGTTGATCGACAATTTCCTTTATGCCTATCGATGTGCCGAGCACCATGTCGCCAATGGTCGACAGCATTTCGAGGTGCCCGCGATGGCGATCGCGATAGGGGGTGCGGCCGCGATGGCGGCAGGCGCGCCGGCGGGCGTCGCGATCGGCACCGGGGCGGCAACCGCCGGGCTCAACGGATTCAAGGGCTATTACGCACCGAAGGATAAATTGCCCATCCTGGCCGCGTCGGTCGATGCGCTGGTCTGCATCAAGAACCAGTCGGTCGGCGTGGATGCCTACGGGACGACGCTGCTGGACAAGACGACGCCGCCACAGGGTGCGCGTGGCGCGGTCAGGGCAGATCCCGGTTCCGGCACCGCCGTCGCGATCAAGGCGGTCGATCAATATTATGAGCTGATCGTAAGTGCGCTGCTGTCGGTCGAGAATGTCGCCGCGCAGCGCCTGAGCAGCGCCGGCGGCTATTCGCCCGACGCCATCATCACCGAATTCAAGGCGATCGAGCAGAAGCGGAAGGAACAGGAGGAAGCCGACAAGAAAAACCTGGACAAGGCGAAAGCCGATGCCGGCGCCGCGGCGATCGCGAACACCGCGCTTTCAGATGACGTCAAGACGGTCGAGGACGGCAAAACCGAAACCAGGGCAATCGAAGTCGCGGAAGGCGAGAAGAGCGGGCAGGCGCAGGCTACCCCCGACGCCGCCGAACTGCTGATGAAATATCGGACCAAGCTCGATTTGCCGAAGGGCATGTACGATCAACTGCAACTGCCGAACAAAATGCTCGCCCTCACGCCGGCGAAGAAACCGATCGTCGTACAAGCCAACAGAAAGGCACAGGACGCGGTGGCGGCCGGCCAGAAACTGACGGTGGCAAAAGCCGCACTTTCCGAAACCCTGCTTTATATCGGCGACATGCAGGTCAAACTCAACGAGTGCGTGCTGCGCGCCAAGATCTGACGAGAGTCTCCCAAGATATGGATGCCGACGGTTGCACCCTTGTGCATGCGGCTAACTGTATTATGTTGGTGAGACAGTCAGGACAGGCGCCACGCGATGGGCAAGAAGAAGAGCGAGAAGAAGCCGGGCAAGCTGCCCAAGCGGATCGCGGGCGTGAAGCTGCCCAAGGAGGCGCGGCGGCAGGCCGAGCGCGCGATCGCCGAGCTCAGGCAGCCGATCGTCCGCGAGATGATCGCCGGCGCGCTGGGGATGGCGGCGAATGCGATGGCCAAGCAGGCTAGCGCGGCGCGGACGGCGCCGCATTGCGCGCCGAAAGCGGAAGCCGAGCCGAAGCCCGCCGGCGCCAAGTCCGGCGGTGAGCAATTCGCCGAGATCGCGGCGGGCCTTGCGGTGGCGGGGCTGGGCAGGCTGTTCGAGAAGATGTCGGCCGCCAATGAGGCCGCGAAGAAGCCGGAGTCCAAGGGATAGAGGTTGCCCCGTTCGAGCTGAGACGTCACCCGGCCTTGAGCCGGGGTCCCGCTTCTTCAGCGTTTGCAGGCAGCGGGACCCCGGATCAAGTCCGGGGTGACGAGAGTGCAACGTCAACAGGACGGACGCTAAGGCCCGATATTTTAACCGTCGTTCCGGGCTCGGCCCAGGATCCCGCTGCCTTGCCTGCCGACGAAGAAGCGGGGCCCCTGATCAAGGCCGGGGTGACGATCGAGGTGGCTTATCGTGCGTAGATCGCCATCGCGGTCCGCCGGAAGGCCGCGCCGCTCGCGGGGCGGGAATAGAACATGTGGCCGCCGGCGAAGAGGGCGAGGTGGATGCGTTCGGGCTGGCCGAAGCTCGGCATCTGATCGACGATCAGGCGGCTGGCGAAATAGGGGCAGGAGAGGTCGTCCATGCCGTGGGCGATGATCACCGCCATCCTGGGATCGGCAGCGACCGCGCGGCGGAGATCGGCGACGGAGGCGTCGCTGTTGTCGCGGTCCCACAGGCGGTTCACGGTATAGGACAGCAGATTGTAGCGCGCATCGACCTTGTAGCCGACCTGATTGGTGATGAGATCGACCGCCGCGCCCGTCACCGGCGCCATGCTGGCATCGAGGATCGGATCGCCCGAGCGCTGCTCCACCGCCGCCGGGAAGGGATCGTAGCCGGTGACGTTGCTGTCGTAGACCGAGCCGATCTTGCCTTCCTCGCGATGGATCTCGCGCAGATAGGTGCGCACGCCGATCCGCCCTTCGAGGCGGCGGACGAGCGCGGGATCGAGCCCGGTATAGGCCGAGACCCTGGCGGCGAGGCGCTGTACCGCCTGCGGATCGGCGCGGCCGCGGAACAGATCGGTGGCGAATTCGCCGCGCGTGTAGGCCTCGACGTCGGCGAGGCTTTGGGGGCCGGCGAGCTTGCCCTGGCGTTCGAGGAAGGCGGCGGTCATAGAGGGCAGCGAGACCATGTACGGCAGCGGCGACAGCGCATTCTCGTCATCGTCGATCGCCTGCGGATTGAGATAGGGCGAGACCATGATGATCCCCGCCGGGCCCAGCCCGAGCCGGCTCTGCATGTAATAAGCGAGGCGCGGCACGCGGAAGCCGCCGTAGCTTTCGCCGATGATATATTTGGGCGCGGTCATCCGCTTGTTCCCGACCAGCCAATCGAAGACGACGCGGCCGAGATATTCGATGTCGGCCTTGGCGGTGTAGAAGTCGCGCTTGGTGCCCGCCTCGTCCTCGAGACTGCGGCTGAAGCCCGTGCCGATCGGATCGATGAAGACGAGATCGGTGAAATCGAGCCAGCTATCGGGATTGTCGCCGGGGCGCGCGGGATCGGAGGGCGCGTTGCCCTCGGCGCCGAACTGGACGCGCTTGGGGCCGATCGCGCCGAAGTTGAGATAGGCGGAGGCGGCGCCCGGGCCGCCGTTGAACGCGAAGGTGACGGGTCGGTTGGCGCCGGGCACGGTGTAGGCGGTGTAGATCACCTCGCCGATCCTCTTGCCCTTGTCGTCGGTCACCGGGATCGCGCCGATCGTCGTCTGATAGGCGATCGTCTTGCCGGCGATGACGGCGGACTGGCGGATCGACCTGTCGGCGGGAAGCGGGGGCAGCGCGATATCGGCCTTGGGGGCTCCGGGTTTCTCGGGCGCGGGATCGGCGGCGAGGAGCGGCGTGGCGAGCAGGGCCAGTGCCGCGGCGAGGAGCAGGCGCATGAAGATTCCGTTCCGATTCGATACGGCCGCGACACTGTTGCACGGGGCCCGCGAGGGCAAGCGGAACGGGGCGCGGCGGCGGGGCGTTTACCCCGGTATCTTATGGGAGCGGCATGATGAGCGACGACAAGGCAGAGACACCGGCGATGACCGACGTGCGCACCGCCCACGACGCCACCGACAACAAGGCGCTGAAGCGCAATCCCGGCGACGAGGACGCCAAGCTGGACGTCGCGCTCGACGAGAGCTTTCCGACCTCCGACGCGCCATCGAACACCCAGCCGGGCAAGGGCAAGGATCCAGCACCCTCCTCGGGCTATGATCCCGAGGCCGAGGCGAAGATCGCGGCGGATTCGCACTGATCCCGACTTTCCTGGGGATAAGTCCGACTCATTTCTGCAACAGTCGGGTGCTAGAGCGCCAGAGCGCTCACCTTATGTTGCATCGCAGCAGCAACTGTGATTCATTCCGATCCGCGAGCCGTTAAGGGTTAAGTGCCCGGCAACTATCGTCGTGGCATACTCCTTTCGGCTTTCGGAGCGGGAGGGCGAGATGAGTGAGCGTTTACGGCCGGCCGACGGGACGATGTCCCTTGCTGAAATGAAGGAATTCGCGGGCTTTTCGTCCTCGACGCAGCGCTATATCCGCCGATCGCTCGATATCGGGCTGTCGCGCACCGATGCGATGGCGCGATGGAGCCGCGATGTCGTCGAGGCGGCGAGCATCAAGGCGCAGGCGCGAATCTACTGCCGGCTCGATCACATCCGCGATCATGTTCCCGACGATAGCGGGCTCGATCAGATGGAGCCCTTCTTCTCGCCATTGGTGACGATCACCGCCTTCGATCTGGGGCAGGGGCGGCTGACGAGCTTCGCCTCGTACCGCTTCCTCTACGAACGGCTGATCGCGGGTTCGGTGCGGCCGTGGCTGCCCGGCGCCTTCTGCGCGGCGGCGGCGCTGCCGCACCTGCATCCCGAGAAGCGGCGCACCCTGCTGCAATCGATCAGCGAGGCGGCGGCGACCGCGCCAGGCTGGTCGAACCGCAGCCCGAGCTTCTATCCGGAGTGGGTCGACAAGATCGAGGTGGCGCTGCCGAACTGAGGGCGTGTTTGGAAACTCGCGGAAGTGCGAGTTTCAGGCGGCACCGGCCCGCACCCCCACCCGACCTCCCAATCAGGATATTCTGTGGGAGGTCGGGTGGGGGAGC
>NZ_CAHJXD010000220.1 GCF_903644055.1 Sphingomonas bacterium
CCCTTGAATTCCTCGAAGATCACCTCGTCCATGCGGCTGCCGGTGTCGATCAGCGCGGTGGCGATGATCGAGAGCGATCCGCCCTCCTCGATGTTGCGCGCGGCGCCGAAGAAGCGCTTGGGGCGCTGGAGCGCGTTGGCGTCGACGCCGCCGGTCAGCACCTTGCCCGATGACGGCACCACGGTGTTGTAGGCGCGGCCGAGGCGGGTGATCGAATCGAGCAGGATGACGACATCCTTCTTGTGCTCGACGAGGCGCTTGGCCTTCTCGATCACCATCTCGGCGACCGCGACGTGGCGCGTCGCGGGCTCGTCGAAGGTCGAGGACACGACCTCGCCCTTCACCGAACGCTGCATGTCGGTGACTTCCTCGGGCCGCTCGTCGATCAGCAGCACGATCAGGAACACCTCGGGATGATTGTCGGTGATCGCCTTGGCCATGTTCTGCAACATGACCGTCTTGCCGACCCGCGGCGGGGCGACGATCAGCGTGCGCTGGCCCTTGCCCTGCGGTGAGACGAGATCGATCACGCGCGCCGACTTGTCCTTGACGGTCGGGTCGGCGGGATCGAGCGTCAGTTTCTGCTCGGGATACAGCGGCGTCAGATTGTCGAAATTGACGCGATGGCGCACCGCGCCGGGATCGTCGAAATTGACCGCGGTGAGCTTAGTCAGCGCGAAATAGCGCTCGCCATCCTTGGGCTCGCGGATCTCGCCTTCCACGGTGTCGCCGGTGCGCAGGCCGAACTTCCGCACCTGGTTCGGGCTGACGTAGATGTCGTCGGGGCCGGCGAGATAATTGGCTTCGGGGCTGCGCAGAAAGCCGAAACCGTCGGTCAGCACTTCGATCGTGCCAAGCCCCAATATCTGCTCGCCCTCCTCGGCCTCGGCCTTGAGGATGGCGAACAGCAGGTCCTGCTTGCGCAGCGTGGAGGCGCTCTCGACGCCGCGCTCCTCCGCCATGGCGACCAGTTCGGCCGGGGTTTTCTTCTTGAGGTCTTTGAGATGCATAAGGCGTCCGGGGATGCTTGGGGGAAGGAACGGCACAGCGGGAAGCGGGCGGTTCTGGGAAGGAAGCTCGAAAGGCCGGCCGCAGGACGCGGTGCCTTGATGCGCGCCAAGCGGTAAGCGGCGCGTGGCCGAGCGTCAAGCGGCGAGATGCGCGCGGCGTTGCGTCCGGGCTAGAACGGCTTGACGATCACCAGCACGACGATCAGCGCGGTGGCGATCCCCGGCACCTCGTTCATCAGCCGGAGCGCCGTACCGCTCAACGGCCGCTCGCCGCGCGCCAGTTTCTTGCCGTAGCCGATCATATAACCATGATAGCCCGAAAGCCCCAGCACGATCAGCAGCTTGGTGCCCAGCCATCCCGCCGCCCACCAATGGCCGATCGTCGCCAGCGTGATCCCGAAGATCCAGACGAGGATCATCGAGGGCGTCATGATGATCGCGCGCAGCTTGCGCTCGCGATCGATCCAGCGCTTCTCCTCGGCCGATCCCGGCGCGCATTCCTGGTGATAGACGTAGTAGCGCGGCAGGATGAACAGCGCCGCGATCCAGAAGATCACGAAGATCACATGGCCCGCCTTGATCCACAAATAGGTCATTTCGAGCACCGATCCCAAGCTGAACGCCGTCATTGGCGCAGCATAGCCAGCAAGCGTTCGACATGCACTATCGGCGTATCCTGGAGGATGCCGTGGCCGAGGTTGAAGATATGCGGGCGGTTCGCGAACGCGGCACGAACCGCCGCGACCGCCCGATCGAGCGCGTCCCCACCCGCGACCAGCGCCAGCGGATCGAGATTGCCCTGCACCGGCAGCGCGGGCGGCAGCGCCTGATCGGCCCAGACGGGATCGATCGTCTCGTCGATCCCGATCGCATCGAACCCCGTGTCGCGGGCATATTCGGGTAGCTTCTCGCCGATTCCCTTGGGAAAGCCGATCATCGGCACGCCGGGGCGCCTGGTGTGCAGCGCCTCGACGATCGCGCGATTGGGCTCGATCACCCAGCGGCGGAATTGATCGGGCGCGAGGCTGCCGGCCCAGCTATCGAACAATTGCACCGCCATCACGCCGGCATCGATCTGGAGGCAGAGATAATCGATCGTCGTCGCGGTGATCGCCGCGATCAGCCGCGCGAAGGCGTGCGGATCGCCATAGGCCAGCCGTCGCGCCGCGCCCTGATCCTTCGATCCCTGCCCCGCGACCATGTAGGTCGCGACCGTCCAGGGCGATCCCGCGAAGCCGATCATCGTCGTTTCAGCAGGAAGCTGCGCCACCACGCGGCGCACCGTCTCGGCGATCGTCTCCAGGCGGCTGTGATCGGCCACCAGACCGTCGAGCAGCCCGTCGGTCATCGGCGGCGCCAGCCGCGGCCCCTCGCCCGCCTCGAACCACAGATCCTGCCCCAGCGCGTGCGGTACGATCAGGATATCCGAAAACAGGATCGCACCGTCGAAGCCGAACCGGCGGATCGGCTGCAGCGTGATCTCGGCCGCCGCCTCGGGATCGTAGCAGAGCGCGAGGAAGCCGCCCTTCTCTTCCCGCAGCGCGCGATATTCGGGCAGATAGCGCCCCGCCTGGCGCATCAGCCAGACCGGCGGCGGATCGCGCCGCTCGCCGCGCAGCACCGCCAGCAGGGCGCGCTGGTCGTCGGCCTGCGCGGAAACCTTCGAAAAGGCGTGCATCCTATTCTTACCTTATAAGTTTATAGGATTCTGTAGATCATAGTAGGCGGCCGCCGAGCGGGGTTTATTCGCCCCGCGCGATTTTGCCAACAGCTTGACTCCCGGCAAAGCCCCGAGTTCCCGCGAGTCCCCGCCACTTCCCCCATTATCCACAGCCTCGGTGCAATTGTTGATCCCCTGTGGACGATGACTGGCATGCTTTTCTCAAGGCGGGGACGGTTGCGATCCCTTGTCGGGATGCACGCCTTTCCGCTAGCGCTGCTCCCATGCTTGTCCACAGCGGATTTTGAGCGGCCGCGATGCGGCTCCACCTCCATCTGCTGTCGGATTCGACCGGCGAGACGCTGGAGGCGATCGCCAAGGCGGGCATAGCGCAGTTCGACGGCGTCGAGACGATCAAGCATTTCTGGCCGATGGTCCGCTCCGAGGGTCATCTCGATCGCGTGCTCAGCGAGATTCTGCAACGCCCCGGCCTGATCATCTACACGCTCGTCAATTCGGGCGTCCGGCGCACGCTGGAGCATCGCTGCCGCGTCGCGGGGCTGCCCCACGTCGCGGCGCTCGATCCCGTCACCGATGCGTTGCAGCGCCTGCTCGGGCAGGAGGCCAAGGCGCGGCCGGGCCGGCAGCACGTCCTGGATGCCGCCTATTTCGCGCGCGTCGATGCGATCCAATATACGATCTCGCATGACGACGGCATCGCGCCGGAGGATTGGGAAGAGGCCGATATCGTCCTCGCGGGCGTCTCGCGCTGCTCGAAGACGCCGACGTCGATCTACCTCGCCAATCGCGGCTATAAGGTCGCCAACATTCCGCTGGTCGTCGAAAGCCCGCCGCCGCCGATCCTGTTCGAGCTCGAGGCGCCTTTGGTCGTCGGCCTCACTACCAGCCCCGATCGCCTGATCCAGATCCGCCGCAATCGCCTGCTCTCGCTCCACCAGACCGCCGAGACCGCTTATGTCGATCAGGAGGCGGTCGCGGCCGAGCTCGCCTTCGCGCGGCGGATGTTCGCAGATCGCGGCTGGCCGGTGATCGACGTCACCCGCCGCTCGATCGAGGAGACGGCGGCGGCGATCATCAATCTCTTCGGTGAACGGCGGCCCGAGGCGGGCGCGTGACCGTGCTGATCCTTGCTTCGGGATCGGTGTCGCGCCGCGCTTTGCTGGCGGCGGCGGGGGTCGAGTTCCGCGCGGACTCGCCGGGCGTCGACGAGGAAGCGGCGAAGGCGGCGCTGAGCGATCTCGACGGCCGCGCGCTCGCCGATGCTCTGGCCGAACTCAAGGCGGTCAAGCTCTCTCTGCGCCATCCCGAGGCGATCGTGCTGGGCTGCGATTCGACCGTCGAGACCGCCGATGGCCGCCTGCTCGACAAGGCCGGAAGCCGCGCGGAGGCCGCCGATCAGTTGCGCGGACTGCGCGGCACCACGCATCGCCTGTCGAGCGCGATCGTTGCGGCGCAGGGCGGGGTGCCGATCTGGCGACACGTCGATGTCGCGAGGCTGACGATGCGCGGCTTCTCCGATGCCTTCCTCGAAACCTATCTCGATGCCGAATGGCCTGCGATCGGCGGCTGCGTCGGCGGCTACCGGATCGAGGGGCCGGGCGCGCAATTGTTCGCCAGGATCGAGGGCAGCCAGTTCACGATCATGGGCGTGCCCTTGCTGCCCTTGCTGGGTTGGCTACGCGATCGCGGGGTGATGACGTCGTGACTCGCCGCTTTCGTCACCCCGGACCTGTTCCGGGGTCCACTTCACCCCAAGCGCTGAAACGTGTGGCTGGGTGGATGCCGGAACAAGCCCGGCATGACGGAATAGGAAAGGGTGCGGCGAATGGCTGAACCCTTCGCCGAAGTGATCGGCGATCCGATCGCGCATTCCAAATCGCCACTGATCCATCGCTTCTGGCTGGAGCGGCTTGGCCTGGAGGGGGATTACCGCAAGACGCATGTCCTTGCCGATCGGCTAGGCACCTTCCTCGCCGAGCGCCGCGCCGATCCGGACTGGCGGGGGTGCAACGTCACGATCCCGCACAAGCTGGGGGTGATGCCTTTGCTCGATGCGATCGACCCGCTCGCGCAAAAGATCGGCGCGGTGAATACGATAGTCCCCGGTGCCGACGGCCTTACCGGCTACAACAGCGACGCGCCCGGTTTCCTCGAACCCCTCCGTCCCCGGCTCGCCGAGCGCCATTTGCTGCGCACCGCGCGAATCTTCGGCGCCGGCGGCGCGGCGCGCGCGATCGCCCACGCACTATGGGATGAAGGCTTCACGCTGATTCTGATCGCCCGCGACCTCGCCAAGGCCGAGGCGCTGGCCGCCGAATTCGCGGCCGGCCACGTCCATGCCGCGCCGCTCGCCCGCTTCGCCGAACCGCTCGATTTCGACTGGGGCGATACCGAAGGCCGGCTCGATCTGGTCGTCAACGCGACCTCGCTCGGGATGACCGGCCAGCCGCCGCTCGCGCTCGATTTCGGCCATGTCCCGCCGGGCGCGATCGTCTATGATGCGGTCTATGCGCCGCTGGAGACGGGCCTGCTCGCCGAAGCACGGCGGCGCGGGCATCCGACGATCGACGGCCTCGCGATGCTGATCGGGCAGGCGCGGCGCGCGTTCGCTTTGTTCTTCGGCCGGCCGGCGCCCGCCGATCCCGAAAGCGACGCCGCGTTGCGCGCGCTGCTCACCCAATGATCGTCGGCCTCACCGGATCGATCGGGATGGGCAAGTCGACCGTCGCGGCTATGCTGCGCAAGCTCGGCGTGCCGGTGTTCGATGCCGATGCGGAGGTGCGTCGCCTGCAGGGGCCGGGCGGCCTGCTCGTCGCGGCGATCGAGGCGCTGCACCCCGGCACCACCAACGCCGGCGGTGTCGATCGCGCGGCGCTCGGCCAGGCGGTGTTCGGCGATGCCGCAGCACTCGCCCGGCTCGAGCGGCTCGTCCACCCCGCCGTCGCGCGCCGGCGCCGGGTTTTCCTGCGCCGCCACCGATCGCGCCCGCTGATCGTCCTCGATATTCCCCTGCTGTTCGAAAAGCATGGCGAGCGCGGCCTCGACGCCGTCATCGTCGTCTCCGCCGCCGCGTGGCAGCAGCGCCGCCGCGTCCTCGCCCGCCCCGGCATGACCCCCGCCAAATATGCGCGCATCCGCCGCATCCAGGTGGCCGATGCGATCAAGCGCCGGGGGGCCGATTTCGTCGTCCCGACCGGCGGCACGATCGGCCGGACGCGCGCCGCGGTGCGTGCGATCGCGGCTTGCCTGTCGGCCCGCGCGAGGCGATAGTCCGGCGATGCGCGAGATCGCCTTCGATACCGAAACCACCGGCCTCAATCCCAACGACGGCCACCGCCTGGTCGAAATCGGCTGCGTCGAGCTGGTCAACAAGGTCGAGACCGGGCGCGAGTTCCACCGCTACATCAACCCCGATCGCTCGATGCCCAGCGAGGCGGAGGCGGTCCACGGCCTCTCGCTGATCTTCCTCTCGGACAAGCCGCGTTTCCACGAGGTCGCGCGCGATTTCCTCGATTTCGTCGGGGACAGTCCGCTGATCGCGCACAACGCGCATTTCGATTTCGCCTTCCTCAATTGGGAACTCGCCGCCTGCGGGCACGATCCCGTCTGCCTCAGCCGGATGATCGATACGCTGGCGATGGCGCGCACGCGGCATCCCGGCGCCAAGCACAGCCTCGATGCGCTGTGCACGCGCTATGGCGTCGATCGCAGCCAGCGGATCAAGCATGGCGCCTTGCTCGACGCGCAATTGCTCAGCCAGGTCTATGTCGAATTGAGCGGCGGCCGCCAGATCGGCCTGTCGCTCGCCGCGGTCGAGGATGCGCTGTTCGCATCGGAGGCGCACGTCCCAACCGCTCCCCGCCCGATCCGCACGCCCCGCCCGCACGCGCCGAGCGCCGAGGAACTCGCGCGGCATGCGGCGTTTATAGCGACGCTGGCAGCGCCGCTCTGGGCCGAAAGGCCGCTCGCGGCTTGACCTTCCCCGGCGCTTGCGCTTGAGGCGCTCGCTTCGCCGGCGGCACGACCAAGGAGAGCAAATATGGATATCCGCGTCTCGGGCCACCAGGTCGATACGGGCGAGGCGCTGCGCGTCCATGTCGAGGATCGCCTGCAAGGGATCGCCGACAAATATTTCTCCCGCAGCATCTCCGCGCACGTCACCTTCGGGCATGGACCGCACGGGGCCTTCACCTGCGATATCGTCGCGCACGTCATGCAGGGCGTGATTCTCAAGGGATCGGGGCAGGGCGGCGAGGCGCATCCCGCCTTCGATCAGGCCGCCGATCGCGTCGAAACGCAGCTCAGCCGCTACATGCGCCGCCTCAAGAACAAGCATGCCAACGCGCAAGGCCCGGCGCCCGGCGAGATCGCCGACGATGCCGGCTACACGGTCTTCGCCGCCGACGGCGAGGATGCCGCCGCCGCGGACAATCCGCCGATCATCGCCGAAACCCGCGTCGACGTGCCCGAGGCCAGCGTTTCCGATGCGGTAATGATGCTCGATCTGCGCAACACCAATGCCCTGCTGTTTAAGAATCTGGGCACGGGGGCGTTCAATATGGTGTATCGGCGCGGCGACGGCACGATCGGCTGGGTCGAGCCGCAGCGCGCCGTCTGACGGGCACGAATTTCCCGGCATCTCGTTTGGGTGGTGATGGACGATTTCTCTGACATTGTGATGCCGGGCACGGTGCTCGCCGCGCTGGCGGTGCCGAACAAGAAGGCCTTGTTCCAGCAGCTCGCGGCGGTCGCCGGGCGATCGTCGGGGCTCGATCCCAAGCTGATCGTCGAGCGGCTGACCGAGCGCGAGCGGCTGGGATCGACGGGCTTCGGCGGCGGCATCGCCATCCCGCACGGCAAGATCGAAGGTCTGGCGCACGTCGTCGGCGTCTTTGCGCGGCTTGCCTCGCCGATCGATTTCCACGCGATCGACGATATGCCCGTCGATCTCGTCTTCCTGCTGCTGTCGCCGCCCGACGCGGGTGTCGAGCATCTCAAGGCGCTGTCGCGCGTCAGCCGGCGGCTGCGCGATCGCCTGTTCCTCGCCAAGCTGCGCGGCGCGGGGTCGCCCGACGCGCTCTACGCGCTCTTCACCTCGGCCGACGCGCGCGACGCCGCGTGACGTGACGGAGGCGCGCGCCGCCAGCGGCCTGCTCGTCTCCGCGTTGATCAGGCGGATCGAGGCCGAGGGCGGCCATGCGATGGTGCTTGCCCGGGGCGATGCCACGGCGGGCGCGATGCTGCTGTTGCTGGCCGATCGCGGCGAACCCACCGCGTTGCTCGAACGCACACTGGGGCAAGGCGGCTATGGCTGGAACGACGGCGGCCCCGCCGATCCCGCCGAGCGCCCCGCCTATCTCGATCGCCGCCGCAACAATGATCCCGACCTCTGGATCGTCGAGCTCGACCACCCGAAAGCGCGCTCCATCGCGCTGGACCTGCTCGGCTAGAAGCCATCCTGTTCGAGATAAAGCGTCACCCCGGCTCAAGGCCGGGGTGACGAGAGTTCAACATCGACCGGACAGACTCTGAAATTCCGGGAGATCAATCACCCGCAGCCTTTTCCTCGTTCCCGTCCCGTTCTATACTCCGGCCATGGCCAGCCTGCCCGACTGCTTCGCGGATCAGCCGCTCATCGCCGCCGATGTCGCGCGCGGCGTGGCGCGCCTGCTGTTTCGCCAGGACCTGATCGCCTTGTGCGAGGTGCCGCTGGGCAACGGCCGCCGCGCCGATCTTATGGCGCTCGATGCCAAAGGCTGCGTCACGATCGTCGAGATCAAGGTCAGCCGCGCCGATCTGCGCGGTGACGCCAAGTGGCGCGACTATCTCGATTATTGCGACCGTTTCTTCTGGGCGGTGCCAGCGGGCTTCGGGCTGGAGCCGTTCGAAGAGGCGCATTTCCTGCCCGAGGTCGCGGGCCTGATCGTCGCGGATCGCTACGATGCGGCGCTCCTCCGCGAACCGGCGCTCCGCCCGCTGGCGCCCGCGCGCCGCAAGACCGAAACCCTCCGCTTTGCCCGCCGCGCCGCGCAGCGCCTGCTGGGAGGGCTAGATCCGGGATTGGCCGGTCTGGATTGACCGACCTGCGTCATCTTCGCGAAGGACGATGGACAGCGCGCTTCAATGCGGCCGCGCCGGCCCCGCCACGGTCGCGCTCGGTCCCCTGGGCTTGATCTCGTCTAGCGTCTTGGCGATCGCCGTCGATCGGCGGTCCTCCCGCGCATAATCCTGCGCGCTCTTGCCCTGGATCGTATCGCGGATCTTGGGGTCGGCGCCCGCCAGCGTGAGCAGACGCACCATGTTGATGTCGCGGTTCAGCGTCGCGCGGATCAGCGGGGTCTCGCCGCTGTTGTTGATCGCGTCGACCGTCGCGCCGACGTCGATCAGCAGGCGTGCCGCATCGGCATCGCCGGTCTGCGCGGCCACCATCAGCGGCGTATTGCCCTGCCGGTCCTTCATATTGGGCTGCGCGCCTTTTTGCAGCAGGAAGCCGAGCCACGTCATGTCGTGCGCCTTGGTGACGATGTGCAGCGCGGTCTCGCCGGTATTGGAATCGCGCGTGTTGATCACCGGCGCGCCGGGCTTGTTGACCAGCGGCATCACCTTGTCGCCGTCGCGATCCTTCACCGCCTGGAGGAAGGAGAAGGAATCCGAAAATTGCGCGGCTGCGGGAACGGTCAACCCCGTCGCGACCGCCAGCATGACAAAACGGCCGATCCGCCCCATATGAAACTCCCGTCGGGCCGCTGTGGCCGGTCTTGAGGCTCCGCGATAGCAAAGCATGTTTAAGCGCGCCATGAACAAGCTCGTCCTGCTCGCGGCAGCCCCCCTGCTCGCGCTGGCGGGCTGCCGGTCCGCCGCGACCGAGGCCCCCCCGCTTGCCGGCGCGAAGATCGGCGGGCCGTTCGCGCTGACCGACCAGGACGGCCGCGCTTTCTCCAGCGCGTCGCTCGCCGGGCGCTATCCGGTGATCTATTTCGGCTACACCTTCTGCCCCGATGTTTGCCCGACCGACATGCAGGTGCTCGCCAAGGGGCTGAACGCGTTCGCCAAGAGCGATCCCGCGCGTGCCGCCCGGGTGCAGCCGATCTTCATCTCGGTCGATCCCGCGCGCGATACCCCGCCGGTGCTCAAGAGCTTCGTCCGCGCCTTCAGCCCGCGCCTGATCGGGCTGACCGGCAGCGAGGCGCAGATCGCCGCCGTGGCGAAATCCTATGCCTCGCCCTACCAGAAGCAGGCACCCGCGCCGGGGGCGAGCGGCTATCTGATGCAGCACGGCACCGCCGCGATCCTGTTCGGCCCCGATGGCGGGCCGATCGCGCTGGTGCCCGTCGATGCCGATGCCGCGCAGGTCGCCGATACGCTGGCGAAGTGGGTGCGATGAGCCGCTTCTGGGAAGAACGGCCGCTGTCGGCGCTGACCCGGCCCGAGTGGGAGTCGCTCTGCGACGGCTGCGGCAAATGCTGCCTCCACAAGCTGGAGGACGAGGAGACCGGCGAGGTCTTTCCCACCAACGTCGCTTGCCGCCTCCTCGATCGCCATACCGCGCGCTGCAAGGATTATCGCAACCGCAGGCGCTTCGTTCCCGATTGCGTGCGCCTGACCCCCGCCAAGCTCGATACGCTCGATTGGCTGCCCACCACCTGCGCCTATCGCCTCGTCGCGGCGGGCGAGCCTCTGCCCGAATGGCACCCCCTAGTCAGCGGCGATCCCGAAAGCGTTCATGCGGCGGGCATTTCGACGCGCGGCTGGACGGTGAGCGAGGATGAGGCGGGCGAGCTCGAATATCATCTTGTCGACCGCATCCTCTGAGCCCCGTTTCGCGGGCGGCGGCCGATCGGCGGTGCTCCAGGTCCGCCGTTCGCCCCGCGCCAAGGCGATGCGCATCGCGGTCGATCCGCGCGACGGCGCGGTGCGGCTGACGCTGCCGGCGC
>NZ_CAHJXD010000221.1 GCF_903644055.1 Sphingomonas bacterium
CCGTCCGCGCCCCCGAAAGCGACGTTGGGGCATCGAGCCCCGCCGCCGCCCGCCCACCCAGCCCTCCCGCAAGCGGGCGGGGAGGAGATTGAGACGTGGTTGCCCATTCTGGCCTGATCACCGTGATGGACCGCGCGGCGCGCAAGGCGGCGCCGAAGCTGCGGCGTGATTTCAACGAGGTGCAGCACCTTCAGGTATCGAGGAAAGGCCCGGCCGATTTCGTCAGCCAGGCCGATCAGCGCGCCGAGCAGACGCTCTACGAGGAGCTCAAGAAGGCGCGGCCGGACTGGGGCTTCCTCGGCGAGGAGGGCGGGGCGATCCCCGGGGATCCCAGCAAGCCGCGCTGGATCGTCGATCCGCTCGATGGCACGTCCAACTTCCTCCACGGCATCCCGCACTTCGCGATCGCGATCGCGGTGGAAGAGCCCAAGCCCAACGGCAAAAGCGAGATCACGCAGGGGCTCGTCTATCAGCCGCTGACCGACGAAAGCTTCTGGGCGGAAAAGGGGCGGGGGGCCTGGTTGCAGGACCAGCGGCTGCGCGTCTCGGCGCGGCGCGATCTTTCCGAGGCGCTGATCGCCACCGGTGCGCCCTTCATGGGGCACGGCGACTTCGCCGAATGGCTGGCGATCTACGGCGCGGTCGGGCCGGAGGTGGCTGGCATAAGGCGCTTCGGATCGGCGGCGCTCGATCTCGCCTGGGTGGCGGCGGGTCGCTTCGACGGCTTCTGGGAGAGCGATCTCAAGCCCTGGGACGTCGCCGCCGGCCTGTTGCTGGTCAAGGAGGCGGGCGGCTTCGTCACCGATTATCGCGGCGGGGATCAAGCGATGGAGCGCAACCAGTTCCTCGCCGCGAGCGACGGACTCCATTCCAAGCTGCACAAGCTTGTCGCGAAGGCACTGCGGAAGTAGCGGCCCCGCTTAGATTTTGTCCCGTTGCCGTCACCCCGGCCTTGAGCCGGGGTGACGTCTCAGCTTGAACGGGACAGCCTCTAAGCGGGCAAGCGAAGCGTCGGCACCGCGCGGAAGCGTCAGGCGGCCTGGCGCAATTCCATCCGGTCCCAGATCTCGACCAGCGCGCCGACGAGTTCGCGCATCATCGCCTCGTTGTGCGAGGGGCCGGGGGTGAAGCGCAGCCGTTCGGTGCCGCGCGGCACGGTGGGATAGTTGATCGGCTGCACGTAGACGCCATATTCGGCGAGCAGGATATCGCTGATCCGCTTGGCCTTGACCGGATCGCCGACCATCAGCGGCACGATATGAGTCGTCGACGGCATCACCGGCAGCCCGGCATCGGCCATCAGCCCCTTGAGCAAGGCGGCGGCGACCTGCTGCGCCTCGCGCTCTTCCGACGAGGCCTTGAGGTGGCGCACGCTGGCGAGCGCGCCCGCGACCAGCACGGGGGATAGCGAGGTGGTGAAGATGAAGCCCGGCGCATAGCTGCGGATGACATCGATGATCACGCGATCGGCGGCGATATAGCCCCCCATCACGCCGAACGCCTTGCCGAGCGTGCCTTCGATGATCGTCAGCCGCCGCGTGACATCCTCGCGATCCGAAATGCCGCCGCCGCGCGGGCCGTACATGCCGACCGCATGAACCTCGTCGAGATAAGTCAGCGCGTTATATTTCTCGGCGAGGTCGCAGATTTCGTGGATCGGCGCGACATCGCCGTCCATCGAATAGACGCTCTCGAACGCGATCAGCTTGGGCGTCTCGCCATCCTCGGCGGCGAGCAATTGCTCGAGATGATCGAGATCGTTGTGGCGGAACACGCGCTTCTCGCAGCCCGCGTTGCGGATGCCCGCGATCATCGAGGCGTGGTTCAATTCGTCGGAGAAGACGACGCAGCCCGGCAGCACCTTGGCGAGCGTCGAGAGAGTCGCGTCGTTCGAGACATAGCCCGAGGTGAACAGCAGCGCCGCTTCCTTGCCGTGCAGATCGGCGAGCTCATTCTCCAGATCGATATGGTAATGCGTGTTGCCGCCGATGTTGCGCGTGCCGCCCGATCCCGCGCCGACGTCGTGGAGCGCTTCCTCCATCGCGGCGATCACCTTGGGATGCTGGCCCATCGCGAGATAATCGTTCGAGCACCAGACGGTGATCGGCTTCGGCCCGTTATGTCCGGCGAAGCAGCGTGCGTTGGGGAACATCCCCTTGTTGCGCAGGATATCGATGAACACCCGGTAGCGGCCCTCGGCGTGAAGGCGATCGATGGCCTGGGTGAAGACGCGGTCGTAATTCAAAATCCAAACCCCTCCGCGGGACGCGCGGCCAATAGCCAGAAGTGCGGAGCGTTTCCAGCGCCATTCCGCGATCGGCGTGATCGGGCGATCAGAGCTGCTCGATCCGCTCCAGCCCGCGCGCGGCGAGCGCAGCTTGCAGAGGCGCGCCGATCGGCAAGGGTGCCGTGAAGACGGCCAGCCCCTCGCCGGACGCGGCGGGCCATTGCTGCGCCTTGGTGAGCGTGGCGACGCGGCGCGCGATTCCCGCCGCGCCGTCGACGAAGACGAGCGGGCGGGGGGCGATCGCGGCGAGGCGATCGGCGACGAGCGGGAAATGCGTGCAGGCGAGCACGACGGTATCCATCTCCCCGCCGCCGGGCTGCGCGAGCAGGCCCCCGAGCGCCTCGGCATAATCGCGGTCGCCGGTCGGCTCGCCGCGCAGGCTGGCTTCCGCAAGCTCCACCAGCCGCGCCGAGCCGTGGCGCAGCACGGTGCAATCGGCGGCGAAGCGCGCGGAGAGATCGTCGACATAGGGCTGGCGCACCGTCGCTTCGGTGCCGAGCACGCCGATCACGCGGGTGCGCGAGGCCTCCGCGGCGGGCTTGATCGCGGGTACGGTGCCGACCACCGGCAGATCGAGCGCCGCGCGCACGCCCGCCAGCGCGATCGTCGAGGCGGTGTTGCAGGCGATGACGATCAGCCGCGGCCGATAGCGCTCCGCCAGCCGCCCGAGCAGCGCGGGCACGCGCGCCGCGATCTCGGCCTCGCTCTTGGTGCCATAGGGGAAGCCGCCATTGTCCGCGACATAGACCAGCGGCGCTTCGGGCAATGCCGCGCGCACCGCCGCCAGCACCGAAAGCCCGCCGACTCCCGAGTCGAACAACAACAGAGGGCGCGTGTCGGTCATACCGTCGCCGCTCACTCAGAGCCCGCGTCTGCCGATCGGCACCGAAGCCCCAAGCATCGAAAGCGCCATCACCGTCTCTCCCCCCGCGCCGCGCCCGTGTTCCCGCGCCTTTGCGCGCGTTGACCGCTTTTCGCCACCCTCCTATGCGCCCGCGATCGGCTGGCGGATCGACAGGGGCAAGCGGCGTGGCGAACAAGCTCTATACGGATGCGGCGGCGGCGCTCGAAGGGCTGCTGTTCGACGGCATGACGATCTGCTCGGGCGGTTTCGGCCTGTGCGGCATTCCCGAGCGGCTGATCGACGCGATCGAGGCTTCGGGCGTCAGGAACCTCACCGTCGTGTCGAACAATTGCGGGATCGATGGCGTCGGCCTCGGCAAGCTGCTGCGATCGCATCAGATCGGCAAGGTGATCGCGAGCTACGTCGGCGAGAATAAGGAGTTCGAGCGGCAATATCTCGCGGGCGAGATCGAGGTCGAATTCTGTCCGCAGGGCACGCTCGCCGAACGCTGCCGCGCGGGCGGGGCGGGGATACCGGGCTTCTACACCAAGACGGGCGTCGGCACGCTCGTCGCCGAGGGCAAGGAGACCAAGGATTTCGACGGCGAGACCTATGTGCTTGAGCGCGGGATCGTCGCCGATCTGGCGATCGTCAAGGGCTGGAAGGCCGACGGGGCGGGCAACCTCCTCTTCCGCAAGACCGCGCGCAACTTCAACCAGCCGATGGCGACCGCGAGCAAGCGCACGGTGGCCGAGGTCGAGGAGGTGGTTCCGACGGGCAGCCTCGATCCCGACGGCATCCACGTCCCCGGCATCTTCATCAAGCGGATGATCATGGGCGGCCCCTACGACAAGCAGATCGAGTTCCGCACGACGCGCGCGCGGGAAGCGGCGTGAAGCATCGGGCCGCTCGCGCCTGGGTTTCCGCCTGCGCGGCAGCACTGATGCTGGCGGGGTGCGCGACGAAGCCCGTGCCGATCGCCTCCGCGCCACTCCCCGCCAGGGGCTATCAATGGCTGCACGGATCGGGCGAGGCGGCGCTGATCTCGCGCACCGCTTATGAGGCGATGGCGGGCTTCGTCGAGGCGGCACAGGCCGCGCGCAAGGCGGGCAGGCCGATCGACGGCGCGGTTCTAGCCACCGATGCCTCCCCGCAGGCGCCCGCGTGGACGGCGTGCGGCGACAAGCCTTCTGCGGTCGTGCTCGACATGGACGAAACCTCGGTGCTCAACACCGGCGCGAACTACGATGCCGCCCGGCGCGGCGATCCGCCGTTCGATGCGAAGCGCTGGGATGCCTGGGAGAGAGGCGGGGCCGCTTATGTCGAGCCCTTGCCGGGCGCGGTCGCCGCCTTCGCGCGGTTCCGCGCGGCGGGGGTGACGCCGGTCGTCATCACCAACCGGCGCAGCGCGAACGCCGGGGGCGCGATTGCCGCGCTGGCGCAGGCCGGGCTGGGCGATTTCGCGCAGGGCGACACCCTGTTCCTCGCGGGCGACGTCGCGCCGGGATCGGGCAAGGATCCGCGTCGCGCCTTCGTCGCGAGCCGTTACTGCGTGCTGGCGATGGCAGGCGATCAGCTCGGCGACTTCAGCGATCTGTTCAACGCCAGGACGCTCGCGCCGCAATCCCGGCGCGCGCTGGCGCTTTCGCCCGCGATCGGCGGCAAATGGGGGCACGGCTGGTTCCTGATGCCCAACCCGCTCTACGGCCCCGGTATCGCCGGCGGCTTCGACGATATCTTCCCGGCCGCCGTGCGCTGGCCGGGACCGGACGGAGACAGATAATGCCCTGGGATCGCAACCAGATGGCGGCGCGTGCTGCCACCGAGCTGGAAGACGGCTTCTACGTCAATCTCGGCATCGGCATTCCCACGCTCGTGGCAAATCACATCCCGGCGGGCGTCGAGGTGACGCTGCAATCGGAGAATGGCATGCTCGGCATCGGGCCCTTTCCCTATGAGGACGAGGTCGATGCCGATCTGATCAACGCGGGCAAGCAGACGATCAGCCAATTGCCCTCGTCGAGCTACTTTTCCAGCGCCGACAGCTTCGCGATGATCCGTGGCGGGCATATCGATCTCACCGTGCTCGGCGCGATGGAGGTCTCCGAGGGCGGCGACATCGCCAACTGGATGATCCCCGGCAAGATGGTCAAGGGCATGGGCGGCGCGATGGACCTCGTCGCCGGGGTCAGGAAGATCATCGTCGTGATGGAGCATGTCGCCAAGGACGGCGGCGCCAAGGTCATCCCCGCCTGCACGCTGCCGCTGACGGGCAAGAATGTCGTCGACATGATCGTCACCGATCTCTGCGTCTTCCAGCGCGCCGATCACGCCAGCCCGTTCAGGCTGGTCGAGCTTGCCCCCGGGGTGACGGCGGAAGAGGTGGCGGCGAAGACGACGGCGGCCTATTCGCCGCTCTGAGCCGGGCGGCAATTCAGTTCGTCGCAGCGCTTGAAACGACGAGCCGTTATCTGTTCCGTTGACCTGATCGCTCCGGACGGCGAGACGGCGGGCAAGTGACGCCGCAAAAGCCCTCGCCAGCTTCCGATTCCAGGCGCTTCTGGCGCGATCCACGGTTCGTGTGGGCTGCCGGCGCGCTGCTGCTGGTGGCGCTGCTGATCGAATTGTGGGTGCTAGGTCACCATCTCGTCGAGACCGCGCCGGTGCGGCAGGGCTTTCGCGCCGCCGCGCGCGCCGAGCGCACGCTGGGGCGGGGGCCGCTCAGCCCCAAGGCGTTCCGCATCGATTACGGCCGGATCGACGCGCGCGCCAAGGAGCTGATGAACCGGCGCGACATGGTCGGGCTGGGGATCGCCGTCGTCGAGGACGGCCAGCTCGCCTTCATAAAGGGCTATGGCGAGACCAAGGCGGGATCGGGCGACAAGGTCGGCGTGCAGACGTCGTTCCGCTGGGCCTCCAATTCCAAAGGCGTCGCCTCGACGCTGGCGGCGCTGCTCGCACGGCAGGGCAAGCTTTCGCTCGACGATCCGGTCGCCAGATGGTCGCATTCGATTCGGCTGCCCAAGGGGAACGAGCGGGTCGCGACGCTGGCGGATGCGCTCAGCCACCGGCTCGGCATCGTCAAGAATGCCTATGACGATCGGCTGGAGGATAATGAGGATCCCGCGCAGATCCGCGGCGAGCTCGGCGGGCTGTTCCCGATGTGCCCGCCCGGCACCTGCTTCGCCTATGAGAATGTCGGCTACGATCTGATCCACGAGGCGATCGAGAAAGCGACGCGCGAGAGCTACGATCGCGCCGCGCGCCACTATCTGTTCGGCCCGCTCGGCATGACCGGCACGACGACGACGCGCGACGGGCTGGTCAACGCCAGAAGCTGGGCGCAGCCGCACGACGGCCGGCGGACGCTGCCCGTGCTGGAGGCTTATTATCGCGTCCCGGCGGCGGGCGGCATCAACAGCTCGATCATCGATATGGGCATCTGGATGCGCGCGCAGATGGGCGGCGCGCCGCAGGTGCTGCCGCAGAGCCTGCTTTTCACGCTGCACGTTCCCCGCGTGCTGACGCCGCGCCGGGGGCTGGCCGATTATGATCTCGCCCAGCACGGCAATTCCTATGGGCTGGGCTTCCGCCAATCGGATTATGACGGGCACCATCTCGTCGGCCATCGCGGCGCGGTGCGCGGCTATCGATCCTTGTTCCTGTTCGATCCGGCCGAGAAGGTCGGCGTGGCGATGCTGTGGAACTCGCAATCGGTGAAGCCGACGGGAATGGCGCTGGAGATCCTCGACCAATATTATCGCCGGCCTTCGCGCGATTGGATGCAGCTCGGGCGGCCTTAGGGTCTCTCCTGTTGACGTTGCACTCCCGTCACCCCGGCCTTGAGCCGGGGTGACGGTTCCGCTTGAACAGGACCGCCCTTAGAGACCGGATGGCCGACGGTGCAAAGCTGAGACGGATCCTGCGACTTTGGTGGAGCAACACCGTGAAGCGCGAACGGAGCGGCTGACGCCTCGAATCGCGAAAGCCGGGGCCCGCTCTGGCGTAACCCGCCCTCCGGCGCTATCTGCCCGCCACCATGTCCACCCCCCGCACGCTCTACGAAAAAATCTGGGACGCGCATGTCGTGGCGGCCCGCGACGACGGCACCTGCCTGATCTATATCGATCGCCACCTCGTCCACGAGGTAACGAGCCCGCAGGCGTTCGAGGGGCTTCGCGTCGCGGGGCGCCGGGTGCGCCGGCCCGATCTGACGCTGGCGGTGCCCGATCACAATCTGCCGACCACCGCGCGGCGCGATGCCGCGGGCAACCCGTTGCCGATCGCCGATCCGGAAAGCGCCAACCAGCTCGCCGCGCTGCGCCGCAACGCGCCCGCGTTCGGCGTCCCCTATATCGATGCGCTCGCCGCCGAGCAGGGGATCGTCCATGTCGTCGGGCCGGAGCAGGGCTTCACGCTGCCGGGGACGACCCTGGTGTGCGGGGACAGCCACACCGCCGCGCATGGCGCGCTGGGCGCGCTGGCGTTCGGGATCGGCACCAGCGAGGTCGAGCATGTGCTGGCGACGCAGACCCTGCTGCTCGCGCGATCGAAGACGATGGAGATCCGCGTCGATGGCACGCTGGGCTTCGGGGTCAGCCCCAAGGACGTGATCCTCGCGATTGTCTGCAAGCTCGGTGCTGCGGGCGGCACGGGCTATGTCGTCGAATATACCGGCTCGGTGATCCGCGCGATGTCGATCGAGGGGCGGCTGACCGTCTCCAACATGGCGATCGAGCATGGCGCTCGCTCGGGCCTGATCGCGCCCGACGAGACGACCTTCGCCTATCTCGAAGGCCGGCCGATGGCGCCCAAGGGGGCGGAGTGGGAGGCGGCGGTCGCCTGGTGGCGGACGCTGCCGACCGACGCGGGCGCCGCCTACGACAGGCTGGTAACGCTCGACGCCACCGATATCGCGCCGAGCCTGACGTGGGGCACGAGCCCCGAGGACGTGCTGCCGATCACCGCATCGGTGCCCGATCCCGAGAGTTTCGCCGATCCGGCCAAGCGGGAGGCCGCGCGCAAAAGCCTCGCCTATATGGGCCTCGCCCCCGGCACGCGGATGCAGGACGTCGGCGTCGAGAATATCTTCATCGGCAGTTGCACGAACAGCCGGATCGAGGATCTGCGCGCCGCCGCGGCGGTCGCCAAGGGGCGCAAGGTCGCCGCCAACGTGCGGCAGGCGCTGGTCGTGCCGGGATCGGGGCTGGTCAAGCGCCAGGCCGAGGCCGAGGGGCTCGACCGCATCTTCCTCGACGCAGGGTTCGAATGGCGCGAGGCCGGCTGCTCGATGTGCCTGGCGATGAACCCGGACAAGGTGCCCGCCGGTGAGCGCTGCGCCTCCACCAGCAACCGCAATTTCGTCGGCCGCCAGGGCCCCGGCGCGCGCACCCACCTGCTTTCGCCCGCGATGGCGGCGGCGGCGGCGGTGACGGGGCGGCTGACCGACGTACGGGAGCTGATCGCCGAGCCTTCGCTATGAAGCTTGCCTTACGCGGGTTTGCGAACGGACTTAGGTCTGTCCTGTTGCCGTCGAACTCTCGTCACCCCGGCCTTGAGCCGGGGTCCCGCTGCCTGCTAACGCTGAAGGAGAAGCGGGACCCCGGCTCAAGGCCGGGGTGACGGTCGATCTAGCGTAACCGGCCCGAGAGCCGCTCCCGCTCAGGCGAACAGCTTCGCCCAGGCGCGCTTGGGCCGGTCCTTCCACAAGCCGCGATGATAGGCGTCCGACGTGAGCAGCGGGATCACCGATCCGGCTTCGGCGAACACCATCTGCTCGATGCCGGTGTTGACCTTGCCCCAGCTCGCCGCCTCCTGAAGCGTCGACGAGGAGCAGGCGCCGTCGCGGACGTCGGCGACGGTGATCTGCACCGCATATTTGTGGACCGCGACATCGTGATGGCCGAGGATTTCGGCGCAGACGACGGTATCCTGGACGAAATTCTTGGGCACGCCGCCGCCGATCATCAGCAGCCCGGTGGTGCCCGCCGCGATCTTGATGTCGGTGAGCTCGCGGAAATCGGCGATGCTGTCGATCGTCAGATAGGGCTTGCCCGCCTTCATCGCATCGACCTGATGCTTGACGAGGCCGAAGCCCGCCGAGCTGTCGGTGAACGCCGGGCAGAAAATCGGCACGTCATGCTCGTAGGCGAGCTTGACGAGGCTGTTGTCCTTCTTGCCATGTTCGACGAGATATTTGCCCATCTCGCGGATGAACGCGCGCGAGCTGTAGGCCTTGGGTTCCAGCGTCTCGGCGATCTCGAAGATCGTGTGATCGACGTTCTGGAGCTCCTCCTCGTCGATATAGGTATCGTAGATGCGATCGATCAGCAGCGAGCGCAGCGTATCGTCGTCAGGAATTTCAAGCGCTTGATAATGTTTGTGGCCAAGCCCCTCGAAGAAATCCATGTCGACGATCGTGGCGCCGGTGGCGACGATGCCGTCGACCATGTTGGAGCGCACCAGCTCGGCATAGGCATCCATGCACCCCGCCGCCGAGGTCGACCCCGCGATCACCAGGAAGATCGTGCAATCCTTGTCCGCCAGCATCTGGTTGTAGATGCCCGTCGCGCGCGCGAGATCGCGGCTGGTGAAGCTCATCTTGCCCATCGCATCGATGATCGGGCGCGCATCGAAGCTGGTGATGTCGATATGCTCGACCTTCGTGGAGAGCAGCTCCGCCTTGCGGAGATCGTTCGGGCGCGTGTCGGTGAGGGGGTCGTTCATTCGAAACTCCAAGACGTCACCCCGGCGCGGGCCGGGGTCCATGTCTGCCGATCGGAAGCGCGATGCCCCCTGCAACAGCCATGGACCCCAGCCTGCGCTGGGGGTGACGATGATAATGCGCGTCCGTTACAGCGTGACGACGTTCGAGGGCAGCGCGGGCCGCACCTCGGTCTCGACATAAGCGCTCGCCATCGGCTCGTCGTCGACGATCAAGGTCTCGCCGGCGGTGAAGCCGTTGAAGCCCGTGCGCATCGCGCAGCCATAGGCGCCGAGCATGCCGATCTCGATATAGTCGCCCGCGCCGATGTCGGCGGGCAGCAGGAACGGCCCCGCCATATGATCGATATCGTCGCAGGTCGGCCCGTAGAAGCTGAACGGCGTCAGCCTGGCATCGGACGCCTCCTCCCGCACCAGCGCGACCGGGAAGCGCCAGCCGACATGCGCCGCGTCGAACAAAGCGCCATAGGCCCCGTCGTTGATGTAGAGCTGGTCGCCGCGCCGCCGCTCGACGCGGACGAGCAGGCTGGCATATTCGGCCGAGAGCGCGCGGCCGGGCTCCGCCCACAATTCGGCCGAATAGCTGACGGGAAGCGCCTCGAACGCCGCGTGGATCACATCGAAATAGGCTTCGAGCGGGGCGGGATCCATGCCCGGATAGATCGAGGGGAAACCGCCGCCGACGTCGATCACGTCCACCGTCACCGCCGCCTCGACGATCGCCTGGCGCACGCGCGCCATCGCCTGGAGATAGGCGACGGGCGACATCGCCTGGCTGCCGACATGGAAGCAGATGCCGAGCGCATCCGCCGCCTGCCGCGTCGCGAACAGCAAGGCCTTGGTCTCCTCGGGCGCCGCGCCGAACTTGGCCGCGAGGCTGAGCTTGGCATGATCGGAGGGCACGCGCAGCCGGACGCAGAGCGTCAGGTCGGCCGCATGATCGGTCGCGCGCAGGATCTTCTCCAGCTCCTCCATCGAATCGAGCGAGAAGGTGCGGACGCCATGTTCGGCATAGGCCTCGCGGATCGCTTCCTCGGCCTTGACCGGGTGCATGAAGCACAAGGTCGCCTGGCGAGCCACCGACGCGACCAGCCGCACCTCGGCGATCGAGGCGACGTCGAAATGCGTGATCCCGCTCTCCCAAAGCTCGCGGATCAGCGCGGGCGAGGGATTGGCCTTCACAGCATAGAGCGAGCTGCCTTTGAACTTCTCGACGAAGAATCGGGCAGCGCGCCTTGCGGCGTGCGGACGGACCAAAGTGACCGGCGCAACGGGCCGTTGGCTGGCGACGACGGCGGCGCAGACGCCGCCTTGGGGAGCCGCTAGCCCCAGCGCGTTATGATGCTTGTGCAATTCAAGGGACCTCCAGAAGCCTTGCGGCCAAGTCGTTGACGAAAGCTGCCTTGCGGTTGGAAGTCCCTTGGGGCAGCGGAGGCGCTACATAGGTATGGGGGTCCCCCCTGTAAAGTTACATTTGGAAGACTTTTTACGCAGCGTTGGGAGGCGCGCCGGATCGTGACGAACGAGCACCGAAACGGCGGAATTCCGCCCTCGTACCAAGGGGTTGTCGCAGCCCTTGCCCGCGTCGAAAATGTCGTGACGCGCACGCCCTTGCTGCCGTTCGAGGCGCTCGGGCGGCGCTGGTGGCTCAAGGCCGAATCGCTCCAGCGCGGCGGGGCGTTCAAGTTGCGCGGCGCCTATAATCGGCTGGCGCAGGTGCCGGCGGAAGAGCGGGGCAGGGGGGTCGTCGCTTTCTCCTCCGGCAATCATGCGCAGGGCGTGGCGCTGGCGGCGAAATTGCTCGGCATGCCGGCGGCGATCGTGATGCCCGCCGACGCGCCCAGGGTGAAGCTGGAGGGCACGAGGACGCTCGGCGCCGAGATCATCCTCTACGATCGCCATAACGAGAGCCGCGAGGCGATCGCCGCACGGATCGCCGCAGAGCGCGGCGCGGTGCTGGTGCCCTCGTTCGACGATGCCGACGTGATCGAGGGGCAGGGCACGGTCGGGCTGGAGATCGCCGCCCAGCTCGGCCACGCGCCGGCGCGGATCGTGGTGCCGTGCGGCGGCGGCGGCCTCGCGGCGGGGATCGCGCTCGCGCTGCCCGAAAGCGCGGTCGTC
>NZ_CAHJXD010000222.1 GCF_903644055.1 Sphingomonas bacterium
CTCTTCCGATCTCGCGGCCGGTGACCCCGGGCGATACCGGAGGCAGGCCGGCGCCCTCGGGTGCGCGCGCGATCGATCTCGGCGCGCTGCCGATCGGCGGCCTCGTGCGCCGCGGCGCCTATGTCCACACCGCAGCCGCCGGAATCGAGCTGTTCCAAGGCGGCGACCGCCTCGTGCCGAGCCGCTGGCCGGCATCGGGCTATGCGACAGGATCGGTGGCGGGTGCCAACGCGGCGGGACCGACAGTGTCGGTGCCGGGCAACCATGCATCGGCATGGCGCGGCGAACCGTCTTTATGGGCGGGCGGTTATTGGGGTGCCGACTGGGCATTCGAACTAGCGCCGGTCGCGCTCGTCGCGCCGGGCGGTGCCGCGATCAAGCTCGCGCCGCTCCAGGGCCAGCAGCCGCCGCGTGCGACGGCGCGTTTCTTCGTCGAGAACGCCTTGTCCGAACTCCATCGGCCGGGCAGCTTCGTGGTCGACGGCAAGCGCCGCGTCGCCATCTTCCTGCCGACGGGCAACGCGCCGGTCGAGGCGGCGGTCGCACGGAGCCTATTGGTGTTCCAGGGCGCGCGCAACGTCGCGGTGAGCGGGATCGCGTTCGACCGCACGCTCGGCCCCGCGGTGCAGGTCAACGGTTCGACCGACATCCGCTTCGCGGCCTGCGCCTTCCGCCAGACGGGTGGCAATGGCGTAACCGTCAGCGGCGGCAGGAACGTGACCTTCACCGGATCGGTGATCGCATCGACCGCCGAGACCGGGATCGTGCTCGGCGGCGGCGATCGCCCGTCGCTGACGCCCGCCGGCCATGTCTTCGCCAACGGCGTCATCACCGACTTCGGGCTCGAAAGCCCGAGCTACCGACCCGGCGCCAACCTTCAGGGCGACGGAAATCAGCTCCGCGGGTCATATATCGCCGGTGGCGATCACAATGCGGTAATGCTCTCGGGCAACGATCATATCGTCTCGGGCAACGAGATCGCCAACGTACTGCGCGATGCCGAGGATTCGGGCGCGATCTACATGGGCGCCGACTGGACGCAGCGCGGCATGGAGATCAGCGGCAACTATGTCCACGATATCGGCGGCACGCGGCCGACCAACTTTCTGACCTCGGTCTATCTCGACGACCAGTTCAGTGGCGCGCATGTCGCGGGCAACGTGCTGGTCGGCGGCGATTACGGCGTGGTGATCGCGGGCGGGCGCGACAACCGTGTCGAGCACAATCTGATCGTCGATCCGCGTCGTGGCGGCATTCATTTCGATGCGCGCGGCCTCGGCAAGCAGGCCAACCGAACCGTCGAGTTCGCCGCTAAGCTCGCGCGCGTGCCCGCCATGAGCCCGGCCTGGCTCGCGCGCTATCCCGCGCTGCGGACGCTTACGCAGGATCGGTACGGCACGCCGGACGGTGACATCGCCGGTGCCAATCTCGTGCTCGGCGCTCCGGTGGTGGTGGCCGATCCGCCGAGTGTCGCGGCGATGCTCTCGGTTGCGGGCAACACGGGCTCGATACTTCCGGTGTCGCCAGGGCCGTCGGCGCTTCCGACGATGATCGGTCGGGTGCCGGGCGGAGCGACTCCGCCGCTGGCGGACCGTGCGCGCGATCTTGCTGCGCTGATGCCGCTTCGCGAGGTGCCGGACCGCTGAAAGCCGCGGCCGGCGCTCAGGCAACGGCGCGAAACTGGCCCTGGTTCTCGAGGAACCACGTATAAGCGCCGGCGATGCCGTCCTCGAGCGCGATGCTGGGCGACCAGCCGAGTCCGCGTAGCTTGTCGGCGGACATCAGCTTTCGCGGGGTGCCGTCGGGCTTGCCCGTGTCCTTGACGATGTCGCCGGTATAGCCGATCGCCTTGCACACCATCTCGGTAAGCTCGGCGATGGTCACGTCGGTGCCCGAGCCGACATTGACGTGCCCGAAGTCCGAATACGTCTTCATCAGATGCACGCACGCGTCGGCAAGGTCGTCGACATGCAGGAATTCGCGGCGTGGCGTGCCGGTGCCCCACATCACGATCGAGGGCGCGCCCGACAGCTTCGCCTCGTGCGCCTTCCGGATCAGCGCGGGCATGACGTGGCTCGATTCGAGATCAAAATTGTCACCCGGCCCATAGAGGTTGGTGGGCATCACCGAGATGTAGTCGCGGCCGTGCTGTCGTCGATAGGCCTGGGCGAGCTTGATGCCCGCGATCTTGGCGATCGCATACCATTCGTTGGTCGGCTCGAGCGGGCCGGTGAGCAGCGAGTCCTCCACGATCGGCTGGGCCGCGAACTTTGGATAGATGCAGCTCGAGCCCAGGAACATCAGCTTGGCGACATCGGTGCGGTTCGCCGCCTCGATCACGTTGGCCTCGATCATGAGATTGTCGTAAAGGAAATCCGCCGGATAGGTGTCGTTGGCGAGGATGCCGCCGACCTTGGCCGCCGCGAGGAACACCGCGTCGGGCCTCTGGTCGGCGAACCAAGCGCGCACCGCGATTTGGTCCTTGAGATCGAGCGCGTCGCGGCCGGCGGTGAGGACGGTGCTGCCCTCCGCGACCAGCCGCCGCGCGATCGCCGAGCCGACCATGCCGCGATGGCCGGCTACGAAGACCCGCTTGTCGGCGAGATCGAACGGCTCCCCCAGCGCCACCGTCAGGCGTCCTTGGCGATCGGCGCGTTCTTCATCACCTCGAGATCGGCCTGCACCATCTCGCGGGCGAGTTCGCGTACCGGCGTGTCGTGGCTCCAGCCGAGCTTCTGCTTGGCCTTGGCGGGATCGCCGAGCAGCAGATCGACCTCGGTCGGGCGGAAATAGCGCGGGTCGACCTCGACGAACAGCTTGCCGGTGTCCTTGCAATAGCCCTTCTCGTCGATGCCTTCGCCTTCCCAGCGCAGGTCGATGCCGACATCCTCGAACGCCCAGGCGACGAAATCGCGGACCGGCGTGGTCTCGCCGGTGGCGAGCACGTAATCGTCGGGCTCGTCCTGCTGGAGCATCATCCACATGCCGCGGACATATTCGCGGGCATGGCCCCAGTCGCGCTTGGCATCGAGATTGCCGAGGTAGAGCTTCTCCTGCCGTCCGAGTTTGATCGCGGCGGCGGCGCGGGTGATCTTGCGGGTGACGAAGGTCTCGCCGCGGAGCGGACTCTCATGGTTGAAAAGGATGCCGTTCGAGGCGTGGATGCCATAGGCCTCGCGATAATTTACCACGATCCAGTAGGCATACATCTTGGCGGCGCCATAGGGCGAGCGCGGGTAGAATGGCGTGGTCTCGCGCTGCGGCACTTCCTGGACGAGGCCGTACAGCTCGGAGGTCGAGGCCTGGTAGAAACGGCAGGTCTTCTCGATGCCGAGAATGCGGATCGCCTCTAGCAGCCGCAGCGTGCCGATGCCGTCCGCATTCGCGGTATATTCGGGCGTTTCGAAGCTGACCGCGACGTGGCTCTGCGCGGCGAGATTGTAGATTTCAGTTGGTTGCGTCTGCTGCACGAGCCGGATCAGATTGGTCGAATCGGTCAGATCGCCATAATGGAGGTGGAAGCGCGCGCCTTCGACGTGGGGGTCCTGATAGATGTTCTCGATCCGCCCGGTGTTGAACGAGGAGGAGCGGCGCTTGACGCCGTGCACCTCATATCCCTTGGTGAGCAGCAGTTCCGAAAGATAGGCTCCGTCCTGACCCGTGACGCCCGTGATCAATGCTACCTTGCGGCTCGTCATCATTCCCCCAAAATCTTGAGACCCAAAACCGGCCCATCAATGTTGCGCCGCAACACCGGCATCCGTCAAGCTCGGCTGTGCGTTCCGCTCATCCTATTCCGATATAGCGGCGCGCATAGGGCGCCACCACGGGCACCGCTGCCACCGGATCCGCAACCGGAATGAGCAGGTCGTCCCGGTCGTTATGTGTCATTTTTATTGTTACCGTAATTGTAGGCGTAGTATCCGTAGTCGTATCCGTATCCGAT
>NZ_CAHJXD010000223.1 GCF_903644055.1 Sphingomonas bacterium
GGCCGCGGGTGGCGCCGAGCAACAGCGCGACGGCCGCGCGGGGATGCTGTGGAGCCTCGCGGGCAATGCCGCGCTCGCCGCCGACGATGCGGCGCGCGCGCATACCGATCTCGATCGCGCGCTCGCCTCGCCCGCATTGTCGCCGGCCATGCGCGGCGAGGCATGGTTCGATCGCGCGCGCGCCGAGTTTGCCCTCAACGATCTCAAGGATGCGCGCATCAGCCTCGATGCCGGGCTCAAGCTCGTTCCCGCCGATCCGTTCGGCTGGCTGCTGTCGGCCACGCTGGCGAGGCGCGACGATGATCTCGATCGTGCGGAAAAGGACGTCGGCGAGGCGGCGCGGCTCGCGCCCGACGATGCCGAGGTCGCGCTGGAAGCGGGGAACGTCGCCGCCGCTAGGGGCGTCATCGATGCCGCGCGGATCGCCTGGGCCCGCGCGGTCGAACTCGCGCCCGGCGATCCGGCGGGCAAGGCCGCCGCGCAGGCCCTCGCCGCCAATCGCTGATCATTATATCCTGGTCCGTCATACCAGCTTTCGCTGGGGTGACGGGCAAGATGCCTTATTGCTGCTGATCGGCGCGCGCGGCGCCCTCGCCATCGAGATTCTGCGCGACGAAATCCCAGTTGACGATATTGCCGAGCACGGTCTCGGCGAACTTGGGCCGGGCGTTGCGATAGTCGATGTAATAAGCATGTTCCCAGACGTCGAGCGTCAACAGCGGCTTGACCCCGTCATACACCACCGGCGTATCGGCATCGTGGTACGACGTGACCTTGAGCGCATCGCCCTCCAGCACCAGCCAAGCCCAGCCGCTGGCGAAATGGCCCACCGCTTCCTCGGCCATCTTCTTGAGCAGCGCCTCGGTCGAGCCGAAGCCGCTCTCGATCAGGCCGGCGAGCTTGCCCGAGGGCTGCTGCCCGGCGGGTGCCAGGCATTGCCAGAAGAAGCTGTGGTTCCAGATCTGCGCGCTGTTGTTGAACAGGCCCTTGTCGCCGCCGTCCTTGGCTTTCTTGATCACCTGGAGCAGCGACAGGCCTTGCAGCCCCTTCTCCTCGATCCAGCCGTTGGTCTTGTCGACATAGGCCTTGTGATGCTTGCCGTGGTGGAAATCGAACGTCTCGGCCGACATGTGCGGTTCCAGCGCCGATTTGTCGTAGGGGAGCGGGGGCAGTTCGAAAGCCATGGGGCGTCTCCTTCGCTAATCTCGCGCCTGCTAACGCCCGATCGCGCCCAAGGGCACCCCCAAAGGCTTGTTGCGAGTCGTTAGCGCTAACCGGCGCTTTTCTCGAGCAGGTCGTGGCGGCGAAGCGCGTGGCGGAGCTGATCGTAGGTGAGCCTGAGCGCGGTCGCGGTGGCGCGCTGGTTGAAGCGGCAGCGCGCCAGCGCCGCTTCCAGCAAGGCGCGCTCGTGCGCGTGGCAGGCGGCGCGGAGATCGTCGCAATCGAGCATGATCGTCGGTTGCGGCGCGGGTTGCGGGGCGGGCAGGGGGAGCGGTGCCGCGAGCGCGGGCTTCGGCGAAGCGATCCGCCACGGCGAGGCGAAAGGATCGAACGCGATCTCGTCGATCGGCTGTTCGGGCAGGTCCCAGCGATAGACCGCGCGCTCGATGACGTTGCGCAACTCGCGGACATTGCCCGGCCAGGGATGGTCGTCCAGCGTCCCGGCGGCGCGCGCGCTGAACCCCGGCCAGCGCGGCCAGCCGATCTCGGCCGCCATCCGCCGCCCGAAATGCTCGGCGAGCACGGGTATGTCGCCTTCGCGCGCGCGGAGCGGCGGCAGCGTGATCACCTCGAACGACAGGCGATCGAGCAGGTCGGCGCGGAAGCGTCCGCTGTCGGCGAGCGCGGGGAGATGTTCGTTGGTGGCGGCGACGATCCGCACGTCGACCCTCAGCGCGCGCGACGATCCGATCCGCGTCACCTCGCCATATTCGACCGCGCGGAGCAGCCGCTCCTGCGCCGCCATGCTCAGCGTCGCCAGCTCGTCGAGAAACAGCGTGCCGCCGTCGGCCTCCTCGAAGCGCCCGGCGCGCGCCTTGGTCGCGCCGGTGAAGGCGCCCGCCTCATGCCCGAACAGCTCGGCCTCGATCAATGTCTCCGGCAGGGCCGCGCAGTTGAGCGTGATCAGCGGCCCGCTCCACCGCCCCGAGAGACGATGCAGGCGCTCGGCGACGAGCTCCTTGCCGGTCCCGCGCTCGCCGATCACCAGCACCGGGCGATTTAGCGCCGCCGCCCGGCTCGCGCGCTCCACCGCGTCGAGAAAGGCCGTCGACTGGCCGATGAATTGCGCCTCGCGCTCCATCCCCGCAACTTGGCGGATTTTCCTATCTGTTGGCAAGAGCTCGTCGCCGGCTGATCTGCTGCGTCAGGCAGAAAATGCCGGAATTCCGGTATTTCCCCGACTTGGCACGGCTCCTGCAAAGCATGCCACGACGCCGGACGATATCGGCGCCGGTCAAAAAGCCAAGGTTCAGGAGAATGATGATGTTCAATTTCGACAAGTCCGATTTTCAGCGGCTCGCGGTTTCCGCCGTCGGCGCGCTCGCCGTCTCGACCGCCTGCATCGCCGCGGCGGTCGCCCCCGCTCATGCCGCGACGATCGCCAATGCGCCGCTCACCGTCGCTGATTGGCAGAGCAAGGTCGAAGGCCAGATCGATGCACGGATGCAGACGTTCGATGGCCCGCTTTCTTCGGATGCCAGGCAGGCGGTCGTCGCGGTCCGCTTTACTGCCGACGGCGACTATGCCGGCGCACGCCTCGCGCAGTCCAGCGGCAACGCCGCCTATGACGAGCATGCGCTCAAGGTCGCGCGCCACATCGCCTATCCGGCCTTTCCCGCCGGCCTTCAGGGCAGCCCGCATACGATCGCGATGCGCCTCTATTATGGCGCCACGCCCGTGGAATATGCCGCCGCGCACAAGCTGACCCCGCAGCTTGCCGAGGCCGTCGTCAACAACGGCGTCCGGATCGCCGCAAAGTGATCGAGATGTCGGAGCCGGCTCTTCCCCCGATGCCGGCTCCGGCGCTATCCTGGGGCGGCTGGAAAGCCCGGGGTGCAACAGAGTCTAGCGTAACCCGAGTAATCAAGGAGCATTTCATAATGGGTATCTTCTCCCGCACGCGCGACATCATCGCCGCCAACATGGCCGATCTGCTCGATCGGGCGGAGGACCCGGCGAAGATGATCCGCATGATCATCCTCGAGATGGAGGAAACCCTCGTCGAGGTCCGCGCATCGGCCGCGCGCCACATCGCCGATCAGAAGGAGATGCGCCGCCAGATCGCCAAGCTCGCCCAGGTGCAGGATGGCTGGATGGAAAAGGCCGAGCTCGCGCTCTCGAAGGGTCGCGAGGATCTCGCCAAGGCCGCGCTGGTCGAGAAGCAGAAGGCGAAGGATCTCGCCGAACAGCTTCAGGAAGAGATCCACGGCATCGACGAGGCGCTCTCCGCCTGCGAGGCCGACATCGCCAAGCTGCAAAACAAATTGCGCGAGGCGCGGACCCGCCAGAATTCGATCAGCACGCGACTGGAAAGCGCCAACAACCGCACCCGGCTGCGCGAAATGTATGCCGGCCCCAAGACCGAGGACGCCTTCTCGCGCTTCGAGGTGCTGGAACGCCGCGTCGACCTCGCCGAGGGCCGCGCCGACGCCGCCGGCTTCGGCATCGAGAAGAGCCTCGAGGAAGAAATCGCCGAGTTGCGCTCCTCCGAAAAGGTGGATGCCGAGCTGGAGGCGCTGAAGGCCCGCACGCAGGGCCGCATCACGAGCCAGGAGGGCTGAACCGATGGACTCCGATCTCATCCCCGTCTTCATCTGCGCCTTCCTGTTCATCGGCCTGCCCTGGCTGGTCTTCCACTATGTCACGCAGTGGAAGAAGAATGGCGGCCTCAGCGTCGAGGACGAGAATCTGCTCGACGAGCTGCACGAGCTCGCGCGCCGGCTCGACGATCGCATGGCGACGATCGAGCGGATCGTCGCGGTCGACAATCCCGATTTCCGCCGCCCTGCCTCCGAACGGCTGATCGACGAGCACGATGACGACCATGTCTTCGATCATCTTGCCGAGCGCCGCGATCGCCAGCGCACCCGCTGACCCCGTCTTCATCGAAAGGATGTTCACAATGACCCCGCGTCGCACCCGCTTCTACCTCGACAAGCGCAACGGCAAGTTCATGGGCGTCTGCGCCGGAATCGCCGATTATACCGGCGTCGACGTCACCTTCATCCGCGCCGGCGTGGTGCTGTTGACGGTGTTCGCCACCGGCGGCGTCGGCGCGGTGGCCTATTTCGCGCTGGGGCTGATCGCCCACGATCGCCCCCGCGAGTTCGCGCAGGAAGATCGCGTCGATCGCAAGTTCTGGCAGAAGGTGCGCGCGCGCCCCGGCCATTCGGTCCGCGACGTCCGCGCCAGCTTCCGCGATATCGACCGCCGCCTCGCCGACGTCGAGACGCACGTCACCAGCCAGAACCGCCGGCTCGCCGACGAGATCGAAGCGCTGCGCTGACCCGCCGTGGCACGCTGAACCGAAGGATTGCCCATGCATCACCCTGAAACCTGGATTTGGGTGCTGATCCCGATCGCCGCGATCTTCGCGGGCACGTTCAGACGCTGGTTCGCGCTCAAGGAGCGTGAGCTCGACAGGATCAGCGAGCGCACCGCCGATCAATCCGCCCAATCGGCCGCCGAGACCGAGCGGCTCAAGCAACGGGTGGCGGTGCTCGAACGCATCCTCACCGATCGCTCGGCCACGCTCGGCGACGAGATCGAGCGGCTGCGCGATCGCCCGATCAACTGACATATCGACAAGCAGGGAGCTAGACGATGGACGGCAAGATGATGGTGGTGCTGATCGTATTGATCCTCGGCGTCACCCGCATCATCCAGGCGCGCTACGGCGTCGTCCGCACCGGCCGCGGCCGCGAGGAGATGTATGTCGGGCCACCCAGAGACGACCGGCGCGACGACCGCGAGGCCGAGGCGCTGCGCGGCGAGGTACGCCTGCTCAAGGATCGCATCCAGGTGCTGGAGCGGATCGTCACCGACGCGGATCATACCCGCGGCTTGGCGCTGGAGCGCGAGATCGAGGCGCTGCGGCAGGACCGCGAGACGGTGCGGGAGATCAAGCCATGAGTGATCCGATAATCTCGGCGATGATCGTGGGCGCGGCGCTCGCGGGGCTGGTGGTGGTGGCGCTGGTCGCGCTCAAGGCGTGGCGCGACTGGCTGGCGCTCCAGCGGCTGAGGCTCGACGGGCTTCGCAGGGGCGATCCGCCGAGCGGCACCTCCGGCGCGCGCATCGAACTCGCCGATCTCAGGGAGCGCGTCCGCAAGCTGGAGGCGATCGCGGCGGGTGTGGATTTCTAGGCAACGCCTTGGCTCCTCCCATGCCCAAGGTGGACACCGTCTCCGCCCGATCCTAGCGCCTCCCGATGCCCGACCTGTCCGAAATCCTCGAAGAATATGGCTTTCTCGAACCCGACGACCGTTACCGTCTGCTGATCGACCTCGGCCGCGCGCTGGAGCCGATGCCCGAGGCGCTCAAGACCGACGCGACGCTGGTGCGCGGCTGCTCGGCGGCGGTGTGGGTCTATCCGACCACGCGCGACGACGGCCGCCTGCATTTCCTCGCCGATTCGAACGCCGCGATTACCAAGGGGATCATCGCGCTGGTGCTGGAGACGGTGCAGGACCGCACCCCGCAGGGCATCCTCGCCGCCGACATCGAAGCCGCGCTCGCGCCCTTCGACCTCAAGACGCAGCTAAGCTCGAACCGAACGCAGGGCATCCCCAACATGATTGCGCTGATCCGCGCCGAGGCAGCGCGCCTCGCGAGCTAGGGTCCGCACTGTTGACGTTGAATTCTCGTCACCCCGGCTCAAGGCCGGGGTGACGTCTCGGCTTGAACAGACGGCTCTAGACAGCCGAAAGCCCACCGTAATTGTTACCCGAGCGAAAGCTGGGATCTCCTTAAATGAAGCGCTCGCTTCTCCGAACGAGATCCCAGCCCTCGCTGGGATGACGGAAGCTCAAGACTCAAAAATCGATCGCGATGCCCTTGCGCTCCCAATCGCCGTAGCGCGTCGGCGAGAGCGTTTCGGTGGCGGTGGGATCGGCGGGCGCGGGTTCGGGGACGGGGGGGCTCGGGGAAAGATGCGCGGGCGGCGGCAGCTTGCCGGGCGGGGTCTGCGCTGCTCGTTGCTCGGCCATCCTTGCCTCGTCCATTGCGGCGTGGCGCTTCCGTGGCCACAGAGGCGGAGATGGGCACCCAGTTGGAACAAGGCAAGCCCGATGCGCGCGGGCCGGGCGAGGGCGTCGCGGCGCGC
>NZ_CAHJXD010000224.1 GCF_903644055.1 Sphingomonas bacterium
GCGTTCCGCGAGGGGCTCGCCCCCGGCGGCGATCTCGACGGCGCGGTCGCGCGCAACCTGCTGCGTGCCGAGGATGCGCCGCCCGCCGATCAGGTGGCGGTGCTGCGCGACGGGCTGGTCGCGTTCGATGCGGCGCTCGCCGCGACCCCCGCGCACGAACTGCTCGACGGCGAATGGCAGGCGTGATCGCGCCCGAATTCGCGCGTCCGTTCGGGCTCGATACGCTCGGCGAGCCGCGCGCGGTGGCGATCGCGGCCGATGCCGCGGAGCGCGCCGCGCTCGCCGCCCGCTTCGATCTGCTGAGGCTCGACACGCTCGAAGCCGGCGCGACATTGACCCGCGACAAGGATGTGATCTCCGCCGAGGGCCGCCTGCGCGCGCGTGTCGTACAGGCCTGCGTCGCCACCGGCGTCGCGCTGCCGCGCGCGATCGACGCGCCCTTCACGATCCGCTTCGTCCCCGAAACCGACGCGCCCGACGAGGAGATCGAGGTCGCCCCCGACGCGCTCGACGACATGGCCTATGCGGGCAATTCGATCGATCTCGGCGAGGCGGTCGCGCAGACGCTGGCGCTCGCGCTCGATCCCTTCCCTCGCGCCCCCGATGCCGATGCGGTGCTGCGGGAAGTCGGCGTGCTCCAGGAAGGCGAGGCGACCGCCCCCACCGCGCTCGCGGGGTTGCGCGACCTGCTCAAGAAGTGACGCGCGCGGTGCACCCGCTCGATCGTCCGGTCTGGAACGCGCTCGGCGGACGCCAGGCCGGACTGGCGATCACCGACGGCCCGGCGGTCCGGATGCGCCCCGACATCGGCATCTTCGCCGCCGCCGCCGATCATGGCGAGGACGGCATCGCGGCACTCGCGCGTCTGGCCGGCGACGACATCTTCGCCACGCTCGAAGAGACATCGTGGCCCGCCCCGCCCGGCTTCACCGTCCGGCGCGCCGCGCCATGCCACCAGATGCTGCTCGAAACGCTCTGCCCGCCGCTGCCGCCGGTGGATTTCGTCGAGCTGGGGGCCGGGGACGCGCCCGCGATGCTCGCGCTCGCGACGCTCACCGCGCCCGGCCCGTTCCGCGCCAATACCCACTTGCTCGGCGGCTTCATCGGCATCATGCATCAAGGCCGGCTCGTCGCGATGGCGGGCGAGCGGCTCAAGCCCGAGGGCTTCACCGAGGTCAGCGGCGTCTGCACGCACCCTGATCATCGCGGACGCGGCCATGCCGCCGCTTTGATGCGCATCGTCGCCGAACGCATCCTCGCGCGCGGCGAAACGCCGATCCTCCACAGCTATTCCGATAACGCGCCCGCGATCGCGCTCTATGAACGGCTGGGCTTCCGGCTGCGCAGGCAGATGATACTGACGATGATCTCTTCGTCGTAGTTCCAACGCAGAATCATCAGTTTTCCGTTTCGGCAATTATATCGATTACCGTTTGATCGTCTGGACAGGCTTCGATGCATCTCGGATGATGATTCATGGACGAAGTTGAATCGGCTGATCTTTCTCTCTGGGGTCACGCTCTGGGTGTCATAGATCGTTGGGTTCGAGCGAAGCGCATTCTGCGCGCCTCTCTGGTGCTCTTCGGCAGCTTCCTCGCGGGCCTCGCGCAATTTTCCCTTCCGCTCAGCGATCATTGGAAGCTTGCCCTTGGCCTGGCCGGGTCGGCCATGGCACTGTTCGGGGGTATCGTCTTGTTATGGCTGGATGACGTGGACGTGAAGCTCCTGGGTGAAGCTCGCTCGGCGGTCCAGCGCTGGAAAGCGGCGGTTATACGCCGCGAGCCGGTGGAGGCGGCGCTTAAGACCGAGCAGGCGTTGAACGTCGGATTCGACCAGCTTATCGGAGTCTTGGGGCGCTCGTTATCTATGCAGCATGCCTCGCTCGATGATCGCTTGAAGGTATTCGTAAGCGTCGGCGCGCGCCAGTTGATCGGGCCGATGAATCTCGGCGGTGAGCACATCTGGACCATCTCGATTTTCCGCAAGGTGGAAATCGATGGCGCGTTCCGCATGAAGCGCGTCGCGAGCAATTGGGCCGATCGTGAAGAGGAAGAGCGCGACACGAGGACATGGGCGTATGGCAAAGGATGGACCGGCGCCGCGTGGCAGTTCGGAGAAGAGCGGTTGAACGCGCCCTTTGTCGTCGAAATGGATACGGCGACCGATCAAGCCAGAGCGCGTTATGACGACGACGGCCAAGCCGAAGCTACCGACTATGACAGATTTCGTTCGGTGGCGTCGATTCCGTTCCGGGTAGGTAAGGAACGATCGATTTTCGGTGTTGTGACCGCGACCTGTAGTCGAGTTGGCGCATTCGACGTCACCAAGGGAAGCCCCGGGCTCAGGAACTTCGAGACGATCAGAAGTTTCACGCTTCTTGCCGCCGCCTTGGCGGCTGGCAACTGAGGGTTAACTTCGTCGCATTATACTTGCAAACCCCCAATAACCGGAGCAGTTATCCGATATGCCTTACACTCCAGAATTCCAGCGCGCGGCCGAGATCGAGCGCGAGATCGAAATCCTGCTTTCCGAGATTTTCGACAGGGAAGTGCAGGGGAACGATGCCGCCGAGCTTCAGGGTAGGCTGGATGCGGCGTCTAACGAACTGGCTGGCCTGAAGACCCTGGCGCTTTTGGATGTCGATTAGGCCTTGATCTTAAGCTGCGGCGCCCGATGCCGCTTTAACCGTTCGAGGAGAAGCGACGCTCGTGCTCCCGAGGAGGGAGGTAGCACCAAGCGGCATCATCCTAAAAGGGCACGTCGTCGTCCAGGTCATTGTCGAACGGCGAAGGGCGCGAACCGCCGCCCGCGC
>NZ_CAHJXD010000225.1 GCF_903644055.1 Sphingomonas bacterium
TCGGCATCGTCCATCGCGATCATCCGCGCGGCATCGCCGATCGCGTGCGCGCCGGTCGAGCAGGCGGTGACGACCGCATGGTTGGGACCGCGCAGGCCATATTTGATCGAGACCTGGCCCGAGATCAGGTTGATGAGCCGGCCATGGACGAAATGCGGGCTGACGCGGCGCGGGCCCTTTTCGGCGAGTATGTTCGATTCGCTCTCGATCCCCGGCAGCCCGCCGATCCCCGCCCCGATCGAGCAGCCGACGCGGCAGCTCTGCTCGTAGCTGAGCTCGCCCAGCCCGGCATCCTCATAAGCCTGGCCGGCGGCGTCGATGCCGTAGATGATGAAGGGATCGACCTGGCGCTGTACCTTGTGATCGACGCGCTTGCCCGGATCGAAGCCATAGGGGTGATCGGCGGGCTTCACCTCGCAGGCGATCCGGCAGACCTGATCCGAGGCGTCGAAACGCGTGATCGGCGCCGCGCCCGATTTGCCCGCGAGGATGTTCGCCCATGCGATCTCGACATCCGCGCCGAGCGGTGTCACGAGCCCCAGTCCGGTCACTACCACGCGGCGCATGGCATCATCCTCTCTCGCTTCATGTCGTCATGCCGGCGAAAGCTGGCATCTCCCGCGATCAGTAGCGCGCTCGCCTCACGAGATCCCAGCCTTCGCTGGGATGACGGCATCTAGTCAAACCGAAAGCGGCTCCCGGACGCGGACGTCGGGGAGCCGCTCAGGCATCGTCATATTGCGGCCTCAGCCCTTGTGCGTATCGATGTAGGAGATCGCATCCTTGACGGTCGTGATCTTCTCGGCGGCATCGTCGGGAATCTCGACGCCGAATTCCTCCTCGAACGCCATGACCAGCTCGACGATGTCGAGGCTGTCCGCGCCGAGATCGTCGATGAAGCTCGCTTCCTCGGTCACCTTCTCGGGCTCGACGCCGAGGTGCTCGACGACAATCTTCTTCACGCGATCTGCGGTGTCGCTCATGGTTTCAAGCCTTCCTAGCGGTCTGGTTTGGCGTTGCCCTAGCTCTGCCTTGGCGCCCCCGCAAGAGCTTCACGGCATCGCCATGCCGCCGTTGACGTGGATCGTCTGCCCGGTCACGTAGCCCGCCTCGCGGCTGGCGAGGTAGGCGACCGCGGCGGCGACGTCCGCGCCCGCGCCCAGCGCACCCGCCGGGATGCGCTGGTTGATCGCGGCCCTCTGCTTCTCGTCGAGCGCGTCGGTCATGGCGCTGGCGATGAAGCCCGGCGCGACGCAATTGACCGTGATCGATCGGCTGGCGAGTTCCTGCGCCAGCGCCTTGCTCATCGCGGTCAAGCCGCCCTTCGACGCGGCGTAATTGGCCTGCCCCGGATTGCCCGTGGTGCCGACCACCGAAGTGATGGTGATGACGCGCCCGAACCGCGCCTTCATCATCGGGCGCGCGGCGGCGCGGATCAGGCGGAACGCGGCTTCGAGGTTGACCGAGATCACCTGGTCCCATTCCTCGTCCTTCATCCGCATGACGAGATTGTCGCGCGTCACGCCGGCATTGTTGACGAGGATATCGAGCCTCCCGCCCAACGCCTCGACCGCGGAGGGGATCAGCGCCTCGACCGCCGCGCTGTCGCCCAGGTTGCAGGGGATGGGAAGCGAGCCACGACCAATCTCCCGCGTCAGCGCGGTCAGCGCTTCGGCACGCGTGCCCGACAAGGCCACCGTCGCGCCCTGCGCCGCCAGCACCCCGGCGATTGCCGATCCGATCCCGCCGGATGCGCCGGTGACCAGCGCGGTCATGCCAGAAAGATCGAACATTCTTGGTATCCCGATCCACATCGCGCTTTCACAAACAGCGCTAAATGATTATGTTGGATTTCGACCTAAGCGATGAGGAACCTCGATGGCAACCGACGCGGAAAAAGCGGCCGAACCGGCGCCGGGTGATCTTCAGACGGCGACATTGAAGCTGCCTGCCGAGACGCTCGATTTTCTGCGTGAATCGGCGAAGAAGCGCGGTGTCTCCACGGGAGACATGGTCCGGATAGCGCTCGGCACCCAGAAGTTCCTATCCGAAGCGGTCGAAGGCGGGGCCACCGTGCAGCTAAAGGGCCGGGGAGGCTTGCGAGACGTAGCGATTTGACACGTCGGCATGGGGGATGCTGCGATGGAAAGCGACTTGGATGCCGAAGTCCCCGGAGCGGCGGGAATTTCAGGACCTCCCGTACTCACTTATACGCCGAAGACGACGGAGACGCCCGATAGCACGACCCGCAAGTGGGTAAGCTATCTCCTGCTGTTGCTCCTCACGACGGTCGTCCTGGCATCGTTCGTGGATTTGTTCGTCATCAATGCGCCCGGCCCGCCGCCGATGTCGAACGCGATGGAAGCCGTTGCAGCCGATTCCGCAGATGCGACGGCCGATGCCGATCGGCTGATGCGCCTGATGAACCTTGTCTTTGGACCGGTCGTTACTTTGTTCAGCTCGGTCGTCGGCTTCTATTTCGGCGCGCGGACTGCCAAGGAATCGAGCGGAGGCTAGCCTACAACCTCGCCGCCAAAGCCTCCACATCCGCCATCGTCACCACGCTCGTCACGATCACCTCCGGAACGATGCGCTTAACCATCGGCCCCAGCACCTTCGCGCCCAGTTCGACGAAGTCGGTCACGCCCGCCGCGACCATCGCCTCGATGCTTTCGCGCCAGCGCACCGTGCCCGTCACCTGCCTGACCAGCAGATCGCGGATCGCGGCGGGATCGGCGACCGGCGCCGCGGTGACGTTGGCGTAGAGCGGCATCAGCGGCGCGCGCATCGCGGCCTTGGCGAGCGCCTCGGCCATCGCATCGGCGGCGGGCTGCATCAGCGCGCAGTGGAAAGGCGCGGAGACGGGGAGGGGGAGCGCGCGCTTGACGCCCTTCTCCCTGGACAGCGCCATCGCGCGTTCGACCGCCGCCTTGGCGCCCGAGATCACCACCTGGCCACCGCCGTTGTCGTTGGCCGCCGCGCAGACCTCGCCCTGCGAAGCCTCGGCACAGATCGTCTCCGCGAGCGCGAAATCGGCGCCGAGCAGCGCGGCCATGGCGCCTTCGCCCGCCGGCAC
>NZ_CAHJXD010000226.1 GCF_903644055.1 Sphingomonas bacterium
CGCGGAGGCGGCGAGCGCCGGGATCGCCGAGGGGGCCTGCGCGGCGGCGGGAAGCGCGCCTGCCAGCCCGGCGAAGGCCGTGGCGGCGATGGTGAGACCCCGGATCGTCTTGAACACTCTCGTCATTCCCTAGCAGGGGCCACGGTGTGGGCATCGGCACCGGGCGGCATCGCCGATCCGGCAGTTGGGCCGTCTCAAACACCCGTTCGCCCCGAAATGCAAGCTGTTGAAGGCCGCGAATCCCCGGTCTATCGCGCGCCTTGATTTAGGTGATGATCGGATGGAGGGCCCCACGATGACCGACGAGGAGGTGCTCGCCGAATTCCGCGCGGCCGATGCGCTGCTCGAGGGGCATTTCATCCTCTCCTCGGGGCTGCGATCGCCGATTTTCCTCCAGAAAATGCGGATATTCGAGGATCCCGTGCGCACCGGGCGGGTATGCGCCGCATTGGGCCGATTGATCCGCGAGTCGTTCGGCCAGGTCGATATCGTCGTCTCCCCCGCGATCGGCGGGATCATCCCGGGATATGAGACGGCGCGCGCGCTGGGTTGCAAGGCGGTGTTCGTCGAGCGGGAGGAGGGCGAATTCCAGCTACGCCGCGGCTTCGAGATTCCGCCGGGCGCCCGGATCGTCATGGTCGAGGATATCGTCACCACCGGGCTTTCCTCGCGCGAGTGCATCGCCGCGATCCGCCGGCATCCGGGCGAATTGCTCGGCGCGGCGTGCATCGTCGATCGATCGAACGGCAAGGCCGATATCGGCGCGCCGCTGGTTTCGCTGCTCAGGATGGACATACCGGCCTATCCGGCGGACCAGCTTCCTCCCGGCCTCGCCGCGATCCCGGCGGTCAAGCCCGGCAGCAGGGCCATGGCGTGATAGTCGCGCTGGCACTCGCGGCGGCGGCGGTCGCCGCCCGCGTCGACAGCGTTGCCGCCCAGGCGAAACTCTCCGGCGAGATCCTGGTCGCGAGGGGCGATTCGGTGCTGCTCGACAAGGGCTATGGCGCGGTCGCGCCCGATGGCCGCGTGATGCACAAGGCGGGCGAGCGCTGGCGGCTGGCGTCGGTGACGAAGCAGGTCGTGGCGACTCTCGTGATGCGGCGGGTGGCGGCGGGCGGTTTCGGCCTGGATGCCCCGGCGCGCGGCGCGATCAGCTATCGACAGTTGCTGACCCATCACAGCGGCCTGCCCAATCCGGACGCGACTCCGGACACAGGCGGCATTCCGGCTTTTTACACCAAGCCCAAGCCTGACCTTGCCTATTGCACCGCCAAGCCGATCGCCGCGCCGGGCGGGGCGTTCAGCTACAATAATTGCGATTATCTGCTGCTCGGCGCCGCGCTCGGCCCGCGCCTGGCCTGGCCCGGGGGCATGGCGATGGCCCGGCCCGGCGAGATCGGCGTGCCCGGCTATGTCGGCGGCAAGCCCGAGCCCAGGCTCTCGCTCGCCAGTTTCGGCGCGGCGGGCGGACTGATGGGCACGGCCCGCGCGCTGTTCCGCTTCGATCGCGACCTGATGACCGGCAAGCTGCTGCCGCCGTCCGCGCTGGCCGAATTGTGGAAGCCGGAGGGCGGGCGCAGCTATCAGGCGCTCGGCCAATGGGTGTTCCCGGGGCAGCTCAAGGGCTGCGGCGCGGCCAAGCGGATCGTGCAGCGCGATGGCGAGATCGGCGGCGTGCAGACGCGCAACTATATCCTGCCGGACGACGATCTGGTCGTCATGGTCTTCACCAACCGGGGTTCGGACGATTTTTCGTTCGGGGAAATCTGGCAGGGCAAGGGCTTCGCCTACGACCTGCTTTCGGCGGTCGCCTGCGGATGAGCAGGCTCCGCCTCGGCGTCAACATCGATCATGTCGCGACGGTGCGCAACGCGCGCGGGGGCGCGCATCCCGATCCGGTGCGCGCGGCGATCGTCGCGGCGGAAGCGGGGGCGGACGGGATCACCGCGCACCTGCGCGAGGATCGCCGCCATATCGGCGACGGCGATATCGAGCGGCTGATGGCGGCGACCCCGCTGCCCCTCAACCTGGAGATGGCGGCGACGGAGGAGATGCTCGGCATCGCGCTCCGCCACCGCCCACACGCCGCCTGCATCGTCCCCGAACGGCGCGAGGAGCGCACCACCGAGGGCGGGCTCGACGCCGCCGGCCAGTTTGCCACGCTGGCGCCGATCGTCGCGCGCCTGGGGGAGGCGGGTATCCGCGTCAGCCTGTTCATCGAGCCCTCGGCGCGGCAGGTCGAAGCGGCGCTGCGGCTCGGCGCGCCCGTCGTCGAACTCCACACCGGCGCCTATGCGCATGCCGAGGGCGAGGCGGAGGCGGCGGAATTGCGCCGGATCGCCGACGCCGCGGCACTTGCCGCGCGCAACGGCATCGAGCCGCACGCCGGGCACGGCCTGACCTACGACAATGTCGCGCCCATCGCCGCGATCCCGCAACTCGCCGAACTCAACATCGGCCACTTCCTGATCGGCGAGGCGATCTTCGCCGGGCTCGACCCCGCGATCCGCGAGATGCGCGCGCGGATGGACGCGGCCAGGTGATCCTTCCCGGCACGGAGAGGTGGCGGGCCATCGGTCTTCTCCACCGGCGTCACGCTTTGCGGAGAGCCCCCTCCACCCCCCGCTGCGCGGACGGTCCCCCTCCCCGTGCCGGGGAGGAATGGCGATGATCGTCGGGCTCGGTTCGGACCTCTGCAATATCGAGCGGATCCAGCAATCGCTCGATCGCTTCGGGGATCGCTTCATCGAACGCTGCTTCACGCGGATCGAGCAGGCCAGGGCCGCCAAGCGCCCGCTGACCCGCGCCGGCACCTTGGCCAAGCGCTTCGCCGCCAAGGAAGCCTGTTCGAAGGCGCTGGGCACGGGCTTTCGCGACGGCGTGTTCTTGAAGGACATCGGCGTCGCCAACCTGCCTTCGGGCCAGCCGACGCTGATCCTGACCGGCGGCGCGAAGGCCAGGCTTGACGCCTTGACCCCGCCGGGCCACGCGATCGATATTCACCTGACGCTCACCGACGACCACCCATGGGCGCAGGCGTTCGTCATCCTCTTCGCCCGCCGGCAAGAAAGCTAAGGAACATGCGTTGAGCGATACGCCCGAACTCGTCGCACCCGGCATCGCGTCCGCCAAGGCCGCGCCGAAGAAGACCGACTGGTGGGCCGAGCTCAAGGGCATCTTCTGGCTGGTGCTGGGCGTGCTGGCGGTGTGGAGCTTCGTCGCCAAGCCCTTCTACATCCCGTCGGAATCGATGATGCCGACGCTCATCAAAGGCGATCGGCTGATCGTCACCAAATATCCCTACGGCTGGTCCTACGTCTCGCCTTCCTTCCATGTGCTGCCGTTCATCCATGGGCGGCTCTTCGGGCGGATGCCGCAGCAGGGCGACGTCGTGATCCTCAAGCCGCCGATGGAGAATAGCGACTATATCAAGCGCGTGATCGGGCTGCCCGGCGATACGATCGAGGTCAATCGCGGCATCCTTTCGATCAACGGCGTGCCCGTGAAGCGCGAATCGCGCGGGCTGCTCAAGCTGCCGATCGACGCCAATTTGCCCTGCGCATCGCCGCTGGAGAGCGAGCATCGCGTCACCGAGAGCGACGGCAAGGCCTATTGCGAGCTGCCGATCTTCCACGAGACATTGCCCAACGGCCGCAACTTCGACACCGTCGATTTCGGCTATCAGCCCGGCAGCGGCGACGATTACGGCCCGATCACCGTGCCGCCGGGCCAGGTCTTCGTGATGGGCGACAACCGCGACGAGAGCGCCGACAGCCGCTACGAAGCGTGGCAGCAGGGGTTGGGTGGGCCGATCCCGTGGGAGAATCTCGGCGGGCGCGCCGATTTCATCACCTTCTCCTATGACGGCACGACCCAGCTCTGGAACCCGCTGAGCTGGATCACCGCGCTGCGCCGTGGCCGCGCGGGCATCGATCTCCACCCGGCGCGCGCGGGCCGGTGAAGCAGGGCGATCCGAATACCGCCAAGGGGCCGGAGGAACCCGGTCCATCGGATTTCAGCGATCCGCTGACCGGCCGCGAGCTGCGCCGCGCGATCGCCTGGACCGCGGTGGTGCTGACCGTCGTGCTGGTCTGGTATCTTTCCGAGCCGCTGCTGCTGATCGTCGGCGGCATCGTCTTCGCGCAGATGCTCGACGGCGGCGTGCGATTGCTCGGCAAGGTGCTGCCGATCAGGCGCAGCCTGCGCCTCGCGATCGTCGCGGTGCTGGTGGTGATCTTCCTGATCGGCTTCCTGGTGCTCGCGGGCACGCAGCTCGCGGGGCAGGCGCAAGCGCTTCAGACGGTGGTGATGCTCCAGGTCCAGCGCGGGCTCGGCTGGCTGCACGCGCGCGGGCTGCTTCCCCAGGACGCGGGCGTCGGGCAGATCGCGCAGCAGTTCATGGGGTCGTTCGGCAAGGTCACGGCGGCCCTGGGCACCGCGCTCGGCGCGCTCTCCAGCCTGGTGATGATCGTCGTCATCGGGCTGTTCATCGCGATGGAGCCGAGGCTGTACGAGCGCGGTCTCGCCTGGATGCTGCCGATGACCAAGCGCGACGAATTCTATCGGACCACCGAGCTGATGGGGCGCACGCTGCGGCGGCTGATGGCGGGACGGCTGCTCGGCATGGCGGTCGAGGGGCTGTTCGTCGGCATCGCTCTGTCGATCGTCGGCGTGCCGATGGCGCCTCTGCTCGGCATCCTCACCGGGCTGCTCGCCTTCCTGCCCAACATCGGCGCGATCGTCTCGGGCATCCTGATCGTGCTGGTCGGCTTTTCGGCGGGGTCCAGCACCGGCATCGGCGCGATCATCGTCTATGTCGCGGTGCAGACCTTCGATGGCTATGTCATCGTACCGATGGTGGCGCGCCGCTCGGTCGATCTGGCGCCCGCGCTGGTGCTGGGCTGCCAGCTCCTGCTCGGCGCGCTGTTCGGCATCCTCGGCCTCGCGCTCGCCGATCCGATCGTCGCGATGGTCAAGGTGCTGCTCGAGAAGAAGAGCGAGATCGGCGCCGAGGAAGCACGGGCGGCGGGTTAGGGTCCGTCCCGTTAACATTGAACTCTCGTCACCCCGGCCTTGAGCCGGGGTCCCGCTGCCTGCCGACGCTGAAGAAGAAGCGGGACCCCGGCTCAAGGCCGG
>NZ_CAHJXD010000227.1 GCF_903644055.1 Sphingomonas bacterium
CTGGCGCTCGCAACCCACCCCCCGGCCCCTCCCGCAAGCGGGAGGGGATATCGGCACGTCAATCCGCGCGGCGGACATATTCCTGGCTGGCGACGTCGACGACGATCCGCGTCCCGCTCGAAATATGCGGCGGAACCATCACGCGCACGCCATTGTCGAGGATCGCGGGCTTGTAGCTGGAGGAAGCGGTCTGCCCCTTCACCACGGCGTCCGCCTCGACGATCACCGCCTCGATCGTATCGGGCAACTGCACCGAGATCGGGCGCTCGTCGTAAAGCTCCATCACCACGTCCATGCCGTCCTGGAGGAAGGCGGCGGCGTCGCCGAGGATGCCGGCGTCAAGCGTGATCTGCTCGTAATTCACCTTGTCCATGAAGGTCAGCGCGTCGCCGTCGCGGAACAGGAACTGGAAATCGGTCGTGTCGAGGCGGACGCGCTCCACCGTCTCGGCCGATCGGAAGCGCACATTGTTCTTGCGGCCGTCGATCAGATTCTTCATCTCGACCTGCATGTAGGCGCCGCCCTTGCCGGGCTGGGTGTGCTGGATCTTCACCGCGCGCCAGATGCCGCCTTCATATTCGATGATGTTGCCGGGACGAATGTCCACGCCGCTGATTTTCATTATGGTCTCGCGAATTTGGAAAGAGCAGGCGGAGCGCCCTAGCGGGCGGAGGGCCTGCCAGCAAGGATGGGGTAGGGATTGATCTCGATGCCCTGCCACCATTGCTCGCCCACGGCCATGCGCTTGATCTCGTAATGGAGGTGCGGCGCCGCCGGATCGGCATCGCCCGTCGAGCCGACCGCGCCGATCAACTGGCCCTGGCCGATCCTCATGCCCTGCATGAGGTTGGGAGCGTAACCATCGAGATGTGCGTAATAATCGACCCAGGCGGGATCGGCGCGGCGAACATAGACGGTATGGCCGCCATCCCTGCTCTCGAAGATCTTCTCGACTCTGCCCGCCGCCGCCGCGACCACGGCGGTGCCGCGCGGCGCCATGATGTCGATGGCGTGGTGCGCGCGCGTGCCGTCGCCCCGCGCGTCGCCCCAGCTATCGGCAAGCTGCTCGGACCTGATCCCCGAAACGGGAATGACCAGTCCGCCTTGCGGCGCTGCGGTCGGCGAGGTCGTTGCGGCCGGCGCGTTTGCTCGCTCCGCCGTGGCGATTTCGGGGGATGGTCCGCGCTCGCGCTTGACGATCGCGAAGAAGCCGCCGACGATCAGGACGAAGGCCAGCAGCAGAAGCCAGCCCAGCCGCGTCACCGCACGAATTCCGCCGGCGTGCCTGGCTTGACCATCAGCGACAGCCGCGCCGCATCCCAGTTGGTCAGGCGGATGCAGCCATGGCTCTCGGTCCGCCCGATCTTCTCGGGGTTGGGGGTGCCGTGGATGCCGTAGTGCGGCTTGTCGAGGTCCATCCAGACGACGCCGACCGGGCTGTTCGGCCCGCCCTTGAGCGTCTCCTTGGTCTGGCCCGGTTTGGCATCCCAGAACAGCGCCGGGTTGAAATGATAGGTCGGCAGATAGCTCGTGCCCTGCACCTTCCACTTGCCGATCGGCAGCGGATCATGCGCGCTGCCCATCGTCGCGGGGAATTGCGCGAGCAGCTTGCCTGCCGCGTCCAGCACGCGGAGCACGCCCTGCGACTTGCTGACGACCAGCTTCGCCGCCTTGGGCTGATCGGAGGAGACGTTGAGCGCGGTCAGCTCGGCGCGCCAGTCGGGCTTGAGCGTATCGGGATAAGCGGTCGCGGCGGGCACGACATTGGGCACCTTGATCTTGCTGCCCGCGACGAGTTTGGTATCGGGCGGGTTGAGCGTGCGCAGCGTCTCCGGAGTGGTGTGATAGCGTTCGGCCAGCGCCTCCATCACGTCGGCATAGCCCATCTCGGGCAGCTTGGCCTGATCGGCGGGCTTGGTCGGCATCGGGCCGACGAACGGCCCCGCGAAATCCTGCGTGCCCAGCGTCACTTCGACCGTGCCGGGTACGTCTCCGGCCGCCGCGAACGCCTTCTTGGTGGCATCATCGAGCTGACCCGTGGGGGTCAGGCCATTGGCCTGCTGATAGCCTTTGAGCGCCTTGGTCAGCGTCGCGCCCGAATGTCCGTCGATCGCGCCGGGCGAGAAGGCCAGCCGATCGAGGAGGACTTGCAGCCTGAGTGTTTCCGGCGATGGCGGCGCCTTGGGCGCGGCCGCCGCGGCCGGAACCGGACAAGCCGTTGCAATCGCAAGGCAAAGCGCCGCAACCAAAGTGTTCTTCATAAATGATCCCCCCTATCTTGTTCTCGGGCAAACACAGCAACGCCGCACGCGACGTTTCTTTCCTTGAGAGTGGGCTTAAATCGATGCTGGATTTCGAGATCGGCCGGCGCCGGCTGTTGGGCGGCGCGCTTTCGCTTGGTGCGGCCTCGATCCTGGGGGCCACCGGCGCTTTCGCAGCACTTCCCGAAAGGCGCATCGCCTTCAAGAATGTCCACACCGGCGATACCGTCGACGCGCGCTTCTTCGGCGCCAGCGGTTGGGACAGGCAGGGCTTAGCCGAGCTCAATCACGGCCTGCGCGACTGGCGCAACAACGCGCAGACGCAGATGGACCCGGCGCTGCTGCTGCTGCTCTCGCGCATCCGCGACACGCTGGACGTGGATCCGCGTACCAAGTTCGATCTGATCTCGGGCTATCGTTCGCCGCAGACCAACGCCGCACTGCGCGACCGCGGCGGCGAACATACCGGCGTCGCCTCGAAGAGCCAGCATATGCTCGGCAAGGCCACCGACATCCACATGCCCGGCATTCCGCTCGATCGGCTGCATGCGGTCGCGATGGCGATGCAGGCGGGCGGCGTCGGCTATTATCCCAGGGACGGCTTCGTCCACGTCGATACGGGTCGGGTGCGTCACTGGGGCTAGATTTTCGCCGGCAGGGATAGTTCTGCCCGCCGATGCGTTGGCCGGGCATGGGTTTTACGATCACCAGCGGTAGCGTCGGTCTGCTCGGCGGGCTGTGCATCGCGCTGATCGCCGGGGCGGGCATCATAGCGCTTGTCATATTCATCGCCGCCGCCAACAACGCGCGTCGCGACGTCATCGAGCAGGAGCATGACGCGGGGCACGACGATATCGTCGCTTGACCCCTTTCATCTTGCGCGGTTCAGCACTCTGGTAAAGGCCTCGACCGCCATCTTCTCGCCTTCGGGTGCCCCCCACACCGCGCTCGACGCCGCGATGAAGTCCGCGCCCGCCTCGATCAGCGGCAAGGCGTTAGCCGGCGTGATCCCGCCGATCGCCACGGAGGGGAGTTCGAACAGCGTCGCCCACCAGCCGAGGATCGAGGGCTCGGGATGGTGGTGCACCTCCTTGGTCGCGGTAGGGTAGAAGCTGCCGAACGCGACATAATCGGCGCCCGCCTCCCCCGCCTCCATCGCGAGGTGGCGGCTGTCGTGGCAGGTCACGCCGATCTGCGCCTTCGGGCCGAGCATCGCGCGCGCATCGCGCGGATCGCCGTCTTCCTGGCCGAGATGCACGCCATCGGCGCCGAGCCGCTTGGCCAGCCCGATGCTGTCGTTGACGATGAAGGTCACCTGCGCATCGGCGCAGATCCGCTGCAACGGCTCCGCGAACCTGGCGATATCGTGATCGCCGATTCCCTTGAGGCGGAGCTGGAACGCCGCGACCGGCCCGGCATCGAGCGCGGCCGCAAGCCGATCGGCGAAGGCCGCATCGATCGCGGGAGGCGAGATCAGATAGAGCTGGCAGGCAGGCCGAAACTGCGCCTCGAAACGATCGGCGAAGCCCGGGTCGAGGCGCAATGCGTCAATCTCATCCATCTTTTGGCCCTAGCCGCCGGATCGCCGCCGCGAAAGCCGCCGGATCGTCGAGCCGATGCGCCAGCGTCCGCACGACACTGCGGTGATAGGTGAAGCTCATTTTCCGCGCGCGCGCTCGCGCAGCGCCAGGAACAGCGGCAGCCCGCACGAAACCCCGATCAGGCACGTCGCCACGATCGGCAGCCAGCGGTGGCGAACCTTCGCGCGCTTGCCCTCGACCAGCACGAACAGGATCAGCACCACCGCCGAGACGATCACGTCGAGCCCGAAGAAGGCCGAGATGCGGTTGGCGAACAGCGCCTGCACAAACAGCCGCGCGTCGATTCCGTGCGCCGCCACCCACGGCACGAACGGCGCCATCGGGATCGCCGCGCCGAGCAGCGCGAGCATGGCGTAGATCCGTGCCATGCCCGCCCTTCCCTCAGGCTTTGACCGTCGACGCGGTGTAGATTTCGTCGATCGCGCCGCCGAGCGAGCGATCGAATTCCGCGTCGCTCATCTGGTAGCGCAGATCTTCCAGCAGCGCGCGGCTGAAGCTGGCGATCATGCTCGGATTTCTGGCAAGCTGGGCGCAGGCTTCCGGGCGCGCATAGCCACCCGACAAGGCCACCACCCGCAGCACGCGCGGATGCTGGGTCAGCGAGGTATAGAGGCCGTGCTTCTCGGGAATCGAGAGCTTGAGCATCACCTTTTCGGTGCCCGGCATCGCATCCAGCGCCTTGGTCAATTCCTCGAGCAGGATCTGATCGCATTGGGCGCGCTCGGCGCTCTTGATGTTGATCTCGGGCTCCAGCATCGGCACCAGCCCGCCCGCGAGCACCTGCGCGCCGACCTCGAACTGCTGCCGGACGATCGCGGCGATCCCCGCGCGATCGGCGAGGTTGATCACCGAACGCTCCTTGGTGCCGAACACGCCCAGCGCTCTGGCGCGCGCCAGCAAGGCATCGAGCCCCGGCATCGGCTTCATCATCTGGACGCCGTTCGCCTCGTCCTCGAGGCCCTTGTCGATCTTGAGGAAGGGCACCACGCCGCGATCGATCAGCGCCTGCGGCACGGGCTTGCCGTCGGCCTGGCCGTCCATCGTCCGCTCAAACAGGATCGCGCCGATCACCTTGTCGCCGGTGAAGGCGGGCGAGGTGATGATGCGCACGCGCATCTCGTGGATCAAGCCGAACATCTCCTCGTCGCCCGTATAAGCGTCGGCCTCGATGCCATAGCCCTTGAGCGCCTTCGGCGTCGAGCCGCCGCTCTGGTCGAGCGCGGCGATGAAGCCTTTGCCCGTGGCGATCTTGGTGGTCGTATCGGCGATGCTCATGAAATTCCCCTTGATGGACGTCTAAAGTTCCAGCCAGCGGCGAAGCGCGACGTCAACCTGCCGCATCGTGCCCCCGTCTATGCGGCCGATTGTCGCGCCCACGCGCTCGATCGAAAAGGTATAAATCCAGTCGACCTGGATCTCGCTCGGTTCGAGCAGACCATTCGCCTCCGATGGTACGACCAGTGGCCGCTGTCCCTCGGCACCCCTCAGCATCGAGGTCAAAGGACAGGCCGTCACCTTGCTGCTTGCGGCAAGCACGCTCGTGCGCTGGACGACCACGCACGGCCGCGGCTTGGCGGCAGGGCTGCCGGATTCGCGCACCAGGATGATATCACCGCGCGTCACTCGGGCGGCCCTTCCGGCCCCCAATCATAGCCGCCGTCTTCCGCATCAAGGGCGCGCAGCCAGGCATCGGTATCCCTGCCGCGGTCATGATCACGATCGTCTCTGGCGTGCATCGCGGCGGCATGCGCCATCAGCACATCGATCGACTCCCGTTCCAACTGCGTGGTGATCCAATCGCGGACGATCACGCTCTTAGATCGGCCGATCGCGCGAGCATGACGATCGAGCGCCTCTTCGGTTTCGGAATCGAGCCGGATGCCGAGCATGATGACACCTCGTTGAACATGTTAAACGTACCAGCACTTCCGGTAGTTTTCAACCTTGCAATGCCGCCACGCCCGGCAATTCCCTGCCCTCCATCCATTCGAGGAAGGCGCCGCCCGCGGTGGAGACGAAGGTGAAGTCGTCGGCGGCGTTGGCATGGTTGAGTGCCGCCACCGTATCGCCGCCGCCCGCGACCGAGACCAGCGAGCCGTCCTTGGTCAGCGCCGCGGCCGTCCTGGCGAGCGCGACCGTCGCGGTATCGAACGGCGCGGTCTCGAACGCGCCCATCGGCCCGTTCCAGACGAGCGTGCGGCACGTCTTGAGCACGTCGGCCAGCGCCTCGACCGCCGCCGGACCGACATCGAGGATCATCTCGTCGGCCGCGACCTCATGGACGTTGACCGTGCGCGTCGGCGGGTTGGCGCGAAATTCCTTCGCAACCACCACGTCGTACGGCAGATGGACGGTGCAGCCCGCGGCCTCGGCGGCGTCGAGGATGCCGATGACCGTGTCCTTGAGATCATGCTCGCACAGCGACCTGCCGACATCGACGCCGCGCGCGGCGAGGAAGGTGTTGGCCATGCCGCCGCCGATGATCAGATGATCGACCTTGGCGACCATCTGCTTGAGCACGTCGAGCTTGGTCGAGACCTTGGCGCCGCCGACCACCGCCGCGACGGGATGCTCGGGATTGCCGAGCGCCTTTTGCAGCGCCTCCAGCTCCGCCTGCATCGATCGGCCCGCATAGGAAGGCAGCCGATGCGCCAGTCCCTCGGTCGAGGCGTGCGCGCGGTGCGCGGCGGAGAAGGCATCGTTGACGTAGAGATCGCCGAGCTTAGCCATCGCATCGGCGAGCGCGGGATCGTTCGTTTCCTCGCCGCGATGGAAGCGGGTGTTCTCCAGCACCGCGATGTCGCCCGGCTGCATCAGCGCCACCGCGTCCCCGGCGGCGGGCCCGGCGCAATCGTCGATGAAGCGCACCTCGCGGCCGAGCACGTCGCTCAGCGGCCTCGTCACCATCGCCAGGCTCATGGCGGGGTTCCTCTCGCCCTTGGGCCGGCCGAAGTGCGCGAGCACCAGCACGATCGCGCCCTTGTCCGAAAGCTCGGCGATCGTCGGCGCGGCGGCGCGCAGGCGGGTGTCGTCGGTGACGCGCGCGCCATCCATGGGCACGTTGAGATCCTCGCGCACGAGCACGCGCTTGCCCCGCACGTCGCTCATGTCGTCCAGCGTCTTGAAGCTCATCGCCCGATCCTCACTTCGTCGCCGACCGCGATGCGGCCGTTCGATATCACCCTGGTGGTCACGCCACCGCGCCAGCGCGGCAGCAGCGCCCCCTTCAAGCCGGGATGGAGTTCTTCCATGCGGCTGCACGGAAAACATTCCCCGGTCACCTCCAGCACGACGCCGCTCCCGATCCAAAGCCGCGCGCCGCTCGTCCGTTCGAGCGCCAGGCCATCGACGAGCAGGTTCACCCGGCGCTGCTCCCACGCGACCGATGCCCTCACCTCGGCCAACGCGGCCTGCCAGCCATCGAGCGTCATCACCGTCACCTGGCGCCTGTTCCCCCCCGGCTTGAGACTGCCGCGAAAATCGCCCTGGATGCCCGTTTCCAGCCCGACCTGGGCATGCTCCAGCGTCTCCATCGGTCCGCGCGGACGCGCGTGCCGCGCGATGCCGAGCAGGCGGCCGGTCACGCTCCCTTTCTCGTCATGCTGGCGGACGACGAACGATGGATATCCGGCGTTACAGCAGCTTCGCCATTGCGCCGGCGGTATCGACCATGCGGTTCGAGAAGCCCCACTCATTGTCGTACCAGCTCAGCACGCGGACGAGCTTGCCCTCCAGCACCGCGGTCTCGAGGCTGTCGACCGAGGACGAGGCCTTGTCGCCATTGAAGTCGATCGAGACGAGCGGATCGGTGACATATTGCAGGATGCCCTTGAGCGGCCCGCTTTCCGCCGCGGCCCTGAGCGCGCCGTTGACCTCCTCCAGCGTCGTGTCGCGCTTGGGCGTGAAGGTGAGATCGACGACCGAGACGTTCGGCGTCGGCACGCGGATCGCCGATCCGTCGAGCTTGCCCTTGAGCTCGGGCAGCACCTCGCCGACCGCGCGGGCGGCGCCCGTCGTCGTCGGGATCATCGACATCGCGGCGGCGCGCGCGCGGCGCATGTCGGGATGGATCTGGTCGAGGATCTTCTGATCGTTGGTGTAGCTGTGAACCGTCGTCATCAGCCCGCGCTCGATGCCGATCGCGTCGTTGAGCACCTTGGCGATCGGCGCGAGGCAGTTGGTCGTGCAGGACGCGTTCGAGACGATCTCGTGCGCGGCGGTCAGCTTGTCGTGGTTGACGCCGAACACGACGGTAAGGTCGACCCCCTTCGCCGGTGCCGAGATCAGCACTTTCCTGGCGCCCGCGGCGAGATGCTTGCCCGCGCTGTCGCGATCGGTGAAGAAGCCGGTGCACTCCAGCGCGATATCCACGCCCAGCGCGGCATGCGGCAGGCTGGCGGGATCGCGCTCGGCGGTGACCTTGATCCTTTTGCCGCCGACGATCATCTCGTCGCCCTCGGCGCTCACGTCGCCTTGCCAGGTGCCGTGAACCGAATCGCGCTTGAACAACAAGGCGTTATGCTTGGCATCGCCCAGATCGTTGATCGCGACGAGCTCCAGCCCGCAATCGGGCTGCGAGAGGATGGCGCGAGCGACGAGGCGCCCGATCCGTCCAAATCCGTTGATGGCAACCTTGGCCAATGAACATCTCCTTGTGGGGCCGCAAGGACGGCGCCGCCTCCGGCGCGATCAGCGCCGCCGCGAGGGGCGGCCTAAGTGCCGGAAAATGCGCACAGGGCCCGGGGATTCGCATGAAGATACGAAGCGAGGGCTCTTTGGCGGGACAGCGCCGTAGCGTCAACCGCGGTGGCGCCGAACGAACTCCTAAACCCCCAGCAGCTCCCGCCCGATCAGCATCCGCCGCACCTCGTTGGTGCCCGCGCCGATGTCGAGCAGCTTGGCGTCGCGCAGATAGCGTTCCACCGGCCAGTCCTTGGTGTAGCCGGCGCCGCCCAGCGCCTGCACCGCCTCGTTGGCGACCTTCACCGCATTCTCGCTGGCGAGCAGGATCGCGCCCGCCGCATCGTGCCGCGTCGTCTTGCCCGCGTCGCAGGCGCGCGCCACCGCATAGGAGTAAGCCCGCGCCGAATTGAGCGCCACCACCATGTCGGCCACCTTGGCCTGCATGAGCTGGAACGCGCCGATCGGCTTGCCGAACTGCCTGCGCTCCTGAAGATAGGGCACGACGACGTCGAGGCAGGCCTGCATGATGCCGAGCTGGATGCCCGAGAGCACGACGCGCTCATAATCGAGCCCGCTCATCAGCACCTTCACGCCGCCGTCGAGCGGCCCCATCACCTGGCTCGCGGCGACGAAGCAATCGTCGAAAACCAGCTCGGCGGTTGGGCTGCCGCGCATCCCCATCTTGTCGATCTTCTGCCCGATCGCGAAGCCCGCGAAGTCCTTCTCGATCAGGAAGGCGGTGATGCCCTTCGATCCCGCGTCGGGCGTCGTCTTGGCATAGACGACGAGCGTATCGGCATAAGCGGCGTTGGTGATCCAGAACTTCGTGCCGTTGAGCCGCCAGCCGCCGTCGACCTTGTCGGCGCGCAGCTTCATCGAGACGACATCCGATCCCGCCCCCGCCTCGGACATCGCGAGGCTGCCGATATGCTCGCCGGACACCAGCTTGGGAAGATATTTCACCTTCTGCTCGGGCGAACCCCAGCGGCCGATCTGGTTGACGCAGAGGTTGGAGTGCGCGCCGTAGGAAAGCCCGATCGACGCCGAGGCGCGGCTCACCTCCTCGCAAGCGACGACATGCTCCAGATAGCCGAGTCCGAGGCCGCCGAACTCTTCCTCGACGGTGATGCCGTGCAGCCCGAGTTCGCCCATTGCGGGCCAGAGCTCGCGCGGGAACCAGTCCTCGGCATCGATCCTTTGCGCGAGCGGCGCGATCCGCTCGGCGGCGAAGCGCACGGTCGTATCGCGGATCGCATCCGCCATCTCGCCGAGCGCAAAATCCAGAGGTGCGTTCACAAAGATCTCCCGAGCGGGTGCGATGCCACGTCGGCGGGGCGTCAGCTAGGAAGAATGAAGTGGTGGAGCCGTGGGGGATCGAACCCCAGACCTTCGCAATGCCATCGCGACGCTCTCCCAGCTGAGCTACGGCCCC
>NZ_CAHJXD010000228.1 GCF_903644055.1 Sphingomonas bacterium
CCCAGCCAGCATATTGAATCAGAAAATCAGCCCAAACGGAATCCCTCGCGATTCAACCGGGTCGATTTCGACTCTAGCCTAGAGCAGGATGATTTTAGATTGACCCACTCCTCCGCTCATCCTGAGTAGGATCGAGCTTGTCGAGAGCCGTATCGAAGAACATGCCCCGTACTTCGATACGAGCCCTCGATACGCTCCTACGGAGCTACTCGGTCTCTACTTAGCATGAGCGGGTAAGGCTAAAATCACCTGCTCTAGCGTCAGGCGCCGGCCGTTGCCGCGGCCTTCTCCCACAGGTTCGCATCGGCGCTCGGGAGGAAGCCCGAATCGCTATTGCGCCATTCGACGACGACGTTGCGATGCGCGAACTGCCAGCGGCCGTCGCGCTTGATCAATCGATCGATGTAGCGGCCCGCATGATCGAGCCCGCATTGCGAAATCACCGTGAAATAGGTGATCGCCCGCGCGTGCGTCTCATCCTCCATATCGATGAAGCAGGTTCCGAGATGATGGCGCTGCAAAAGCGGGGTGCCGGCATCCCGCGCCGCCCGCAACGTGCGAAGCGCCTTTTCGATCGCGTCGCGCCCCTGCCAGCGCCCGGTCGCGATCTCGAAGATGCCGTCATCGGCATAGCAGGGGATCAGATCTTCGTAGCGGCCATTGTCGCCCGCGTCGGTGTACTGCGCCAGCGTCTTGCGGATGCCCTCGCGGGCCAGCATCTCGTCCAAGGTCATTGTTGCGCCGGCATCGTCACGGCTGGTCGCGCTTCGGCTCCGGGCCGAGATCGTCGTCCTTGTGCGGGTCCTGCAGGAAGCTACGCAGGCGGCGATGGAAATTGGCGATCGCACGTTCCTGCACCGGGCTCGTACGCGCGCCCTTGAAGCCGCGCGAGCGCAGACCCTTCTGGACCTTCGGCATATTCTCGAAATCCTGCGTGTAGATCAGCGGGTAGTTGCCGTCGCGCCAGTCCGCGTTGAACTCCTGCTTCACCTCCGGCTCCTCGCCCGGCGGATAACGTTCCAGCGACCATGTATCGAAATAGCATTTCTCGGGATCGCTGCCGTGCGGGCGCATCCGATACCAGAGCACCGCCTCGATCGCCGGGTGGAGGAAGACGGTGTTGGGGAAGACGTGCCAGTCGAAGCCGGTCTCCGCCATATATTCGGGCGTCAGCCCCTCGGGCCAGCCCGCGCCGCTCTCCATGGCGCGCTGGTAGATGCCCTCGCCCCATTTGGTGAGGACCTCGACGGGACTCGCATCGGCGGGCAGCTCGCGCAGCGCCTGGATTGACTGGAACGCACGCTCGGTCTGCATCGCGGCGAGGTCGTTCTTGAACTGCTTGCCATATTCGTAGAGATATTCGCGGAAGTCCGGCTCCTGCTCGAGCGGTTCGAGCCGCGCCGAGCGGCCTATGGGCAGGCCCGTGCCGAACTCGTAGCTCATCCAGCCGTGACGGCCCATCGCGCGGCTGGTCGAATAATCCTTGGTGTAGGTCAGCATCTGCTGGTGCGTGGTCTGGACATGGTAGAACTCGGTGAACGCCTCGACCACCGTCTTCCAGTTCGCCTCGACGATCGTCGACTTGTACCAGGCGAAGCGGAGCTTCTCGAACTCCATCTTGTCGCACCTGGACTTCATCGGCTCGAGGAACGCGTCGAGCGGCTGGCACTCGGGGTCCATGTTGATCCAGACCCAGCCGCCCCAGGTGCCCGCCTGCACGGGGGCGAGGTCGATGTCCTCGTCCTTGAGGCAGCTCCCCCAGTCGTGACGATCGACCACCTTCGCGTTCCGGCCGTCGAGGCCGAAGCGCCAGCCATGGAACGGGCAGACGAACTGCTTGGCATGGCCGCAGCCGGTGGTGAGGAGGGTGCCGCGATGCGGGCAGGCGTTGTGCAACGCCTTCACATCGTCGTCGCCGGCGCCGGTGCGCACGACGATGATCGAATCGGTCAGGATCTCGTAGGTATAATAATCGCCCGGCTTCGGGATCTCCTCGAGCCGGCAGGCGATCTGCCACACCTTGGGCCAGAGATTCTCCGCCTCCGCCGCCGCGAAGGCGGGATCATAATAATCCCCCTTCGGCACGAAATCGTCGCGAACGTCATCGGGCGAGAAGGGCGACACAGCCATCGGTCGTCTCCAGGAACGACCGGCACGGCCTTGCCGTGCCGGAACAGGTTAAGCGGGAACCGGGATCTTGGCGGGAGCGAGCGCCCGGATTGCCGCCTCGACTTCTCCTATCGAGGGCAGTGATGCGGTCTCCAGGGGTTGCGAGAAGGGAACCGGCGCATATTTCGCGCCGATACGCTTCACCGGCGCACGCAGGGCATCGAACAGCCGTTCGTGGATCGCGGACGAAATCTCCGCGCCCGGGCCGAATGCCTTCACCGCTTCATGCACCACCACCGCCGCGCCGGTCTTCCTGACCGAGGCGAGGATGGTATCGAGATCGAGCGGGGAGATGGTGCGCAGATCGATCAGCTCGATCTCGATCCCTTCGCCGGACAGCTTCTCCGCCAGCGTGGCGATGGAATTGACGATCCGGCCATAGGCGATGACGCTCACATGCCCGCCCTGGCGGATGACGTTCGCCTTGCCGATCGGGATCTTCCTGCCCCGCTCCGGCGCAGGGCCGGGAGTGAACAGCGACGGCAGCGTCTCGATGAAGATGCACGGATCGGGATCGTCGATGCACGACAGCATCAGGCCATAGGCATCGGCCGGGCAGGAGGGCAGCACCACCTTCAGGCCGGCGGTATGCGCGAACCAGGCCTCGAGATAATCGGAATGCTGCCCGCCGTTGGAAACGCCGGCGCCCGTCATCGTGCGAACCACGATCGGAACGCTGGTCTGCCCGCCGGACATGAAGCGCAGCTTGGCGGCATGGTTGACGATCATGTCCGATGCGACCGTGAAGAAGTTCATCAGCATGATCTCGGCGACCGGCTTGAAGCCGATCATCGCGGCGCCGATCGCAGCGCCCATGATCGCCTGTTCCGAAATCGGCGTGGATTTCACCCGATCGGTGCCGAAGCGCGTCGAAAGCCCCGCGGTCACGCCGCAGACGCCGCCGCCTTCCTTGTCGGCGATATCCTCGCCGAGCAGCAGCACGGTCTCGTCGGCTTCCATCGCATCGGCCAGCGCGGCGTTGACCGCCTGGACCATCGTCATCTTCTCGGTCATTCGACCACCTCATAGGCATAGACGTCGCGGCGGACTTCGTCCGCATCGGGGAAGGGGCTGTCGAGCGCGAACTGGAGCGCGGCGTCGATCTCGTCCTTGTGCTTGGCCTCGATCGCGGCGAGCTCGTCCTCGCCGGCGTGGCCGCCGTCGATCAGGAAGCTGCGATAGAAGGGATAGGGATCGTCCTTCAGCCGCTCCTCCTTCTCGCCGGGGTCCATATATTTGTCGTCGTCGCCGAAGACATGGCCGAAGAAGCGGAAGGTCATCGCCTCGATCAGCGTCGGGCCTTCGCCGGCGCGCGCGCGCTCGATCGCGGTCTTGGCGACTTCGTACATTTCGAGCGGATTGTTGCCGTTCACGCGCACGCCGGGCATCGAATAGCTGTCCGCGCGCCGCGCGATCTCGTCTATGGCGGTGCACGCCTCGGTCTTGGTATGCTCGGCATAGCCGTTGTTCGAGCATACGAAGATGACCGGCAGCTTCCAGATCGAGGCGAGGTTGAGGCTCTCATGGAAGGCGCCGATGTTGGAAGCGCCGTCGCCGAAATAGGCGATCGTGACGGCATCGTTGCCCTTGAGCTTGGAGCCCCAGGCAAGGCCGTTGGCGATCGGCATCGTCGAGCCGACGATCCCCGTCGTGACCATCACGCCGCTTTCGGGATGGGTGATGTGCATCGGCCCGCCCTTGCCCTTGCAGGTGCCCGTGACGCGCCCGGCCAGTTCGGCCCAGAGCTTGTCGACCGGGCAGCCCTTGGCCAGCGAATCGTGTGTGCCGCGATAGATGGTGCAGATGAAGTCGGTATCGCGCAGCAGCGTCGATATCGCGGACGGTATCGCCTCCTGCCCGCGCACCGAATAATAGGGCATGACGAGACGGCCGGACTTGATCACCGCGCGCATTCTCTCGTCGTTCTGCTTGAGCAGCGACATCTTCGTGAAGATATCGAGCATCGTTTCCTTGGTCGGCAAGCCCACCGGATGTCGCCTCCTGTGACGAGCGCGGACGCGCCCTATTTCGATTGCGGCGACGCTATGGGCGGTCGTTCCGATCGTCTTGATGGCGGGCGACAATCTTGGGAGATCGCGCGACATTGGAAGCCGTGAGGACGGCAGGCAGGCGGTGGCCGGGCGGCGGGTCGCTTGCGGTCCAGCCAGTGTCGCCCGCCATCAAGACGGCGGCCGAACATCGCCCGTAACCTCGATCTTCTTTCCTTATGCCGGGCGAACGCATGGGCGGATCGGGCCAATATCATCCCACGATCGAGCAGCGCGAGCTGATCGCGGACTTCCAGCGGCCGCTCGAAGAGCTGCTGCCCGTGGCACGCCTCCACCTCGACAAGTCCGGCGAGACGCGGGATCGCTGGGCCGGGATCGCGGAGCTCGGCCTGTTCGGAATCGCGCTTTCCGAGGAGGCCGGCGGCGCCGGGCTCGGCGCCGCCGAGCAGGCGCTGCTCGCGGAGCGGCTGGGCCGCCAGCTCGCATCCCCCACATTGATCGCGACGGCGATCGCGGTCCATTGCGACGATCCCGCCATCGCCGCCGGCGTGGCGGCGGGGGAAGTCCGCGTCGCCGCCGGATATCGCGGCGGCGGCAAGCTCAGCCTGCTCGATCCCGGCGACGCCGAATTCGTGCTCGTGCTGGAGAGTGACGAAGCGGTGCTGATCCGGATCGAGGACGTCGAAGCGGCGCAAGGGCTGTTATGGGCCAGCGCGCTGGCGCGGGCCGATGCGGGCGCGCCGGTGGCGCGGCTGGATGGGCAGGAGCTGCGGCGCGCGCGGCTGATCCTGGCGGCGACGTTGTGCGGCATCGCCGGCG
>NZ_CAHJXD010000229.1 GCF_903644055.1 Sphingomonas bacterium
AAGCGCTTGGCCTTCCGCGCGGACCCTGGCGGTGATGGCGATACTGGCCGCCGCGCTCATCGCCTTGGCGATCGCAACCGCGACCGATCGGCGTCTGGCGTCCCAGTTCATCGCTGCCACCACGGCTTTGATGCTGGGGCTATGGGGATTGGGGCTGGCGATCCGCCTGATCCTGTCGCGATTGCCGCGCGCGAAGTCCGCGCTGATCCGCCTCGCGGTCGCCAACATGCACCGGCCGGGCGCGCAGACCGATCGGCTGGTGCTGGCGCTGGGCCTCGGCTTCTCGATCTTCGTCGCGCTGGCGGTGATCGACACCAGCCTTTCCGCGGCGCTGGTCGGAGCGGCCCCCGCCAAGGCACCGCGCTTCTTCGCGATCGATCTCCAGCCCGAGGACCTCGGCCGATTTCGCGCCGCCGTCGCGCAAGCCTCGCCGGGCGCGACGATCGAAGCCGTGCCTTCGCTGCGGGGATCGATCACCGCGATCAAGGGCGTTGCGGTGATCGATATGAAGAATCTGCCGGCGGGCGCCTGGGTGCTGCGCGGCGATCGCACGCTCACCTGGTCGGCCGATGTGCCACCGCGCAATCAGGTCGTCGCGGGACGATGGTGGCCGGCGGGCTATCGCGGGCCGCCGCTCGTCTCGCTCGAGGACCGCGCCGCCCAGGCGCTCGGCCTGCGCATCGGCGACACGATCACCGTGTCCGTGCTCGGCGTGGACGTGCCGGCCCGGATCGCGGCGCTCCGCAAGATCGATTGGAGCGGTCTCGGCCTCAACTTCGCGATCGTCTTCTCGCCCGGCTATATCGAGGAAGCGCCGCACAGCCTGCTCGCCAGCGTCTATTCGGCGCCCGCGCGGGATGGGCCGGTCGCGCGGCGCGTTGCCGGGGCCTTGTCCTCGGTGACGATGATCCGCGTGGGCGACGTCATCGGCCAGATCGGTACGATCCTCGGCCAGGTCGCGGTCGCGGTCAGGGCAGCCGCCGCCGTCACGGTGATCGCGGGCATCATCGTCCTGGTCGGCGCGGTCGCGGCATCGGGAAGGGCGCGGCGCTACGACACGATCATCCTGAAGCTGCTCGGCGGCAGCGCCGCGCAGGTGCTGACGGCGCAGGCTCTCGAATATGCGTTGCTGGCCGTCATCCTGGCGGGCGTCGCGCTGATCGTCGGGGTGCCGGCGGGCTGGTTCGTCGTTGTGCACGTCTTCGAGCTCGCCTGGGCGCCCGACCTGGGCGTGCTGGCGGGCCTGCTGGCCACGGCGATCCTGCTGACGCTCGGGATCGGGCTGGCCGGCAATATCGGCGTGTTGCGGACCCGCCCGGCCGAAGCGCTCCGGGACCAGTGACGGTCCTTGCCCGGAGACGGGTTACTTGCCCGTCAGGATGACGCCCGCCCTGATCCGCAGCCCGTCGGCGACATTCGCGTCCAGTTCGGCGCCCTCGGGCAGCAGCATGACGATCGTCGAGCCATGCTCGAACCACCCCATATCCTCCCCCCGGCGGACCGGGTGATCGAGCGATATCGTGCGCGGGCCGCCGGCGCGGATCGCGCGTTCGGTATCGAGGAAGGTCAGGCGGATGCTGGCGACCAGCACCGCCGCCACCGCGACGAGCACCAGCGCGCGTCCATCGGGCAGGCGGCAATGGATCGCGGCGCGCTCGTTGCGGCAATATAGCCGCGCCACGCGCTTCAGCGCCGGGGTGTTCACGTTCCAGCAGTCGCCCGAAATATAGGTGACGCGCTCGACGACCAGATCGCAGGGCGCGTGGAAATGGTGGTACATGCCCGCCGTCAGGCGCAGCGTGACGAACAGGCCGCCCTCCATCGCGCGCGCCGCGTCGGCGCTGCCGAGCAGGTCGCTCAGGCGATAGGGCGCATCCTTGATCTGGTGGAGCTCGTCCCCCCGGATCGGGCCATGCGCGCCGATGACGGCATCGCACGGGCTGGCGATGCCGTCCCCCGCCGCCCCGAAATCGCGCGCGCCGGGGCGCAGGCTCCGCGTGAAGCAGGCGTGCATGCTCGGGAAGTGGGATGTCGCCGCGTCCGCCAGATCGACGTCCGAAAAGAGGCGCCAGACGAAGATCGAAGGCCGCGCCACCCAGGGCCGCTCGATCTTGCCGAACCAGCCGATGAAGCGCGTCGCCAGCCGGCGCGGAATGCGGTTGGTCAGCAGGAAGTTCAATTCTTCCAGCGCCGCGATGCGCGCGATTGTGCGCCTGATTGTCACAATCCCGTTCCTCGCGCTCGGTATGATGCGCCATGCAGACGATACTTTCCCTGGTCGCGCTCGGCACGGCCACCATCGGCGCCGGCGCGGCGCGCCACCGGCTGATGCTGTCGCGCGCCAAGCATCGCTCGCTTGCCGGGCATCCGCGCTGGTCGCGGCGGATCGCCGCGCAGATTCCAGGCTTTTCGTATGACGAGCAGGCCTTCTTCGGGTGCGACGGCGCGCCGGCCGATGTCGTCGCGCGCCGCCGCGACGGGTTCGATCGGCTGGCGGTGCTGTTCGCCGAACGCTTTCCCAAGAGCCGCGCGCTCACCGCCGAGGCGCAATCCGGCCTTTCCGACCTGCAATTCACCGGCGCCTATCGCGTGCCGTTCCAGTTCGCGAAGCAGGTCCGCGCGCGATTGGGCACGGGCGCCTTCTTCGATCGGTCGGAAGGCGTCTGTGTCTTCGATCTGGACGGCAATGCCTTCCACGATCTCACCGGATCCTATGGCGTCAACCTGCTGGGCCATGACGCCTATAAGGGCATGATCGCCGGCGCGGTCGCCGAGGTGGGGGCGTTCGGCGCCGTGCTCGGCGCGTTGCATCCGATCGTCGCCGACAATGTCGCCCGGCTGAAGGCGCTGACCGGGCTCGACGAAGTGTCCTTCCACATGTCCGGCACCGAGGCGGTGATGCAGGCGGTGCGGCTGGCGCGCTATCATAGCGGGCGCAGCCATCTCGTGCGCTTCTGCGGCGCGTACCACGGCTGGTGGGGGGACGTTCAGCCGGGCATCGGCAATCCCCAGCCCGCCGACCACACCTACACGCTGACCGAAATGTCCCAGCGGACGCTGCGCATTCTCGCCAGCCGCAGGAACATCGCCTGCGTGCTGGTCAACCCCCTGCAGGCGCTGCACCCCAACGGCGCCGCGCCATCGGACAACACGCTCGTCGACAGCGGCCGGAACGCCGGCGTCGATCACGCCGCCTATCGGGAATGGCTGGAGGATCTCGCGCAGGTCTGCCGGGAGCAGGGCATCGTGCTGATCCTCGACGATGTCTTCACGGGATTTCGATTGGCGCGTGGCGGCGCCGCCGAATATTTCGGCATCCGGCCCGATCTGGTCACTTACGGCAAGACGCTGGGCGGCGGGCTGCCGGTCGGCGTGCTGGTCGGCAAGGCCGATCTGATGCGGCGCTACAATCCCGATCGCCCGCTCGACATCTGCTTCGCGCGCGGCACCTTCAATTCGCATCCCTATGTGATGGCCGCGATGAACGGCTTCCTGCGCCACCTCGATACGCCCGAGGGCCGGGCATTGTACGAGGGGCTCGACGCGCGATGGAACAGACGCGCGGCGCGGATGACCGCGGCGCTCGCCGAGGCGGGGCTTCCCGTCCGCATCGCGCATCTCTCCTCGATCTGGACGGTGCTGTACGACACGCCCTCGCGCTTCAACTGGATGCTGCAATATTATCTCCGCGCCGAGGGGCTGCTGCTGAGCTGGGTCGGCACCGGGCGGATCATCTTCAGCCTCGATTATAGCGACGAGGATTTCGACGAGGTCGTCACCCGCTTCGTCCGCGCCGCCAAAGCAATGGCCGAAGACGGCTGGTGGTGGCATGCGCCCGACGCCTCCAACAGGAAATTGCGGCGCGCCATCCTGAGGGAGGTGGTGGCGCGGCGCCTTGGGCGGTGAACGCCTAGCGTGTCGCGATCGAACGATCGTAGCGCTCGCCCTTGAGCAGGCGCATCGGCGCGCCGCGATATTGCCGGAAATCGTTGAACGGGTCGGTGACGATCTTGGCTGCCCAGACGATGCCGGTCGGCACGTCGCGGACGAAGAAGAGCTGGAAGGTGCGGAACAGCAGGCCGCCGATCCCCAGCGCCAGCCACATCAGCCCGACATGGCGCAAAAAGCCCATCGGCCCCGGCAAGGGCGCGAACAGCCCGAACAGGGTGGGACTCAGCACCAGCAGCAACGGCGAAAGCGCCCACAGCGTCATGAAGACGGTCTTGCGGATCAGATTGTAGCCGACCTTGATCTCTTCCTTGTAACGATGCGTCGCATCGTTGATCGCGTCATAGCCCTTCGGCTCGAAGAAGAAGTGGCCCGCCTGGCGGCTCGTCATCGCCACGCCCCAGCCGAGCAGGCTCGCGAGCGCCGGATCGTGGAACATCAGCATATAGGCGGCGATGAACGTGCTGGCGCTCAGGAAATGCAGGCTCTGGTTGATCAGGCAGTGATGATAATAGCGGTGATCGTCCCAGCGCTGCTCATCGAGCTGGGCGCGGAAGGCCAGAATCGTTTCGGGAGCTTTGGACATCTTGGCCTCAGATCTTGCGGAAGCGGAGCAGCTCGAAATGGCCGAGCGGCGGCAGCGCGCTCCGCTCGACGAGATCGACCTTGCCGTTGCGCGCCGCCCAGCGGGCATAGCGCGCGAAGGGAAATTCGGTGCGGAAGCCGAGGCGGCTGGTGATCGGCATCAGCAGCTTCTCGATGCTCCCGCGCAAGCCCCGCCCCGCGCCGATCCGCGTGGTGATGATGATCTCGCCGCCTCGGCGGACGACGCGTGCGAATTCGTCGAGCGCGCGTTCGGGGTTGGGCACCGCGGTGATCACATATTGCGCGACCACCGAATCGAACGTGCCCGCCTCGAACGCGAGCGCCTCGGCATCCATCACCTCGATCGCCTCGACATTTCCGAGCTTCTGTTCGGCGACGCGTGCGCGCGCCCGGTCGAGAATGCGCTCCGAAATGTCGATCCCGAAGAGCCGGCAATGCGCGCCATATTGGGGGAGCGAGAGGCCCGTGCCGACCCCCACTTCCAGCACCCGTCCGCCGAGGCGATCGGCGGCTTCGATCGCCGCGCTGCGCCCGCGCCGGAACACCGCGCCGAAGACGAGATCATAGACCGGTGCCCACCGATCATAGGCCGCCGCGACATTCCGGGTCTGCATCGTCGTAGCCATGAATACTCTCCCGCGTCCGGCAGAGCATCGACGAACTTGGCGACAATATCGCTACACTATCATCGCTTTTTTGTGACAGACGATCATAGAACTGCAACCTATCTGTCCCGAAGCTTTCATCGCCAACCGATACTTGTCGCCGTCGTTGACAATGACGCGAGGATCAGAGCTTGGCTTCCTTACCGGACATGCCGCCTGTCGCCCGGCGAAATCGCGCCCCGAAGCCCGATGCGCCGCATCGGCCCACGATCGATCTGCCGGCCTGGCTCTCCGAACCGGACATCAAGGCCGACCGGCGGACGCGGCAGCGGTTTCGCACCGTCTGGATATCGGATGTCCACCTCGGCACGTCGGGCTGCAACGCCGATCTGCTGCTCGATTTCCTGAAATCGATCGAGTGCGAGACGCTCTACCTCGTCGGCGACATCATTGATGCCTGGCGGCTGCGCAAGGGCTGGTATTGGCCGCCCCGGCACAATGACGTCGTTCGGCGCGTGCTCAAGATGGCGAAGCTCGGCACGCACGTCGTCTACGTGCCCGGCAACCATGACGAGATGCTGCGCGACTATACGGGGCTCGCGTTCGGCGACGTCACGATCGTCGACCAGGTGGTCCACGAGACCGCCGACGGCCGCCGGCTGCTGGTGCTGCACGGCGATCAGTTCGATGGCGTGGTGCTCTATGCCCGGTGGCTCGCCTTCCTCGGCGACAGTGCCTACGAATTGCTGCTCAAGAGCAATATCCTGCTCAACATCGTGCGGCGGCGCTTCGGCCTGCCCTATTGGTCGCTCGCCGCGCACCTCAAGAAACGCGTCAAGAACGCCGTGCAGTTCATCTCGCGCTTCGAGGAAGTGGTCGCGCGCGCGGCGGCCGAACGCAAGGTCGACGGCGTCGTCTGCGGCCACATCCACTCGGCCGAAATCCGCCAGTTCGGCGACATCACTTATTATAACGATGGCGATTGGGTGGAAAGCTGCACTGCGCTGATCGAGCATCCCGACGGCCGGATGGAGATCATCGACTGGGCCGAGGCCAAGCGGCTGGAGGCGCTGGCCGAACGTCCGCGCGAAATCCGCAAGGCCGGCGCGATCGCCCTGGTGCCGGCATGAGGCTCGCGCTGGTCAGCGATGCCTGGGCTCCGCAGGTCAACGGCGTCGTGCGCACGCTCGCGACCACGACCGAGCGTCTCCGCGCGCGCGGACATGATGTCGCGACGATCACCCCCGATGCCTTCCGCACGATAGCCTGCCCGAGCTATCCCGAGATCCGCCTGGCGATCGGCTGCGGACGCGAGGTCGCGCGCACGCTCGATCGGCTTGGCGCGGACAGCGTCCACATCGCCACCGAAGGCCCGCTCGGCTGGGCGGCGCGGCGCTGGTGCCTCAACGCGGGGATGCCGTTCACGACGTCGTTCCACACGCGCTTTCCCGATTATGTCGCGATGCGGACCGGATTGCCGCCGCGCTGGTTCTGGCCGCTCGTTCGCCGCTTTCACGCGCCCGCCGCGCGGATCATGGTCTCCACCAACACGCTCGCCGCCGAACTCAAGCGCAACGGCCTGCCCCGGACGCATCTCTGGTCGCGCGGCGTCGATCTCGATCTCTTCTCGCCCGCCGCCCCGCGCCTGCCGCAGCTCGCAGGTCTGCCGCGTCCCATCCAGCTCTACGTCGGGCGCGTCGCGGTCGAGAAGAATATCGCGGCCTTCCTCGAATGCCCGACGCGGGGCACGAAGGTGATCGTCGGCGACGGGCCGGCGCGCGCGCAGCTCGAGAAGAGCTTTCCGGCGGCGCGCTTCCTCGGCGCGATGCATGGGGCGTCGCTCGCCTCGGCTTACGCCTCCGCCGATCTCTTCGTCTTTCCCAGCCGCACCGATACGTTCGGGATGGTGATGATCGAGGCGCTTGCTTCGGGATTGCCCGTCGCGGCGTTCCCGGTACCGGGGCCCCTGGATGTCCTCGGCGCGAAGGGACGAGGGAGGGACGACGGCTCTCCCGTCATCGGCGCGCTGGATGCCGATCTGCCGGCGGCGATCGATCGGGCGCTTGCCGCCCGGCGGGCCGATTGCGTCGCCGAGGGCCGACGCTACAGTTGGGATGCCTCGACCGATCAGTTTCTCGACGGGCTGGCCCCCAACGCCATCGCGCTGGACCTCGCGGCCTGATCCGATTTCGCGGAAGCGCCACAAAAACGTCATCCGATTTCGGTAACCGCGATGCCTCCAGCCGATCGTTCGGCTGCCTTTGTGCTTGGGGGTTCCAGATGCGTCTCGTGAAGTTTTTCGGTGGGATGTCGCTCGCCCTCCTCGTCCCTTCGATCGCGTTCGCCGCGACGCCCTTGTTCATCGGCGGCAACATCGTCGTCTCGGTGTCGGGCAACGGCGGCGGCGCGGGCGTGTTCACCGATAATCAGGCGTCGCCGCTGACGCTGCAGCAATATGCGCGCAACGGAACCTCCAGCGTCAGCTACGTCAATTCGCTCGTCCTGCCGCAGATCGCCTCGGGCGCCAATTTCGCGATCTCGGCCGAATATGGCTCTTCGTCGGAAGGGTTGCTCCAGCGTTCGGGCGACGGCCGCTCGCTGGTGATCATGGGCTATGGCGTCAACGCCGATGCGTTCAACGCCAATCCCACCGCCTACGGCACCACCACGACCGATCCCACCAAGCCGACCGCGCTCGCCCAATCGGGCAGCCTCACCGGGCAGAGCTATACCGCCGTCGCGCGCGTCGTCGCGAACATCGGCGTCGACGGCTCGGTCGATACGTCGACCGCGCTCTACAATATCTACAACGGCAACAATCCCCGCAGCGCGTTCACGATCGACGGATCGTCCTTCTACACATCGGGACAGGGCGTCAGCGGCGACAAGACGGGCGGCATATTCTACGCCACCGACGGCGCCCATTCGGCGACCTCGATCAGCGGTCTCGACACCAGCGGCAAGACCGCCACGCAGGATACGCGCGACGTGCAGGTCTACAACGGCCAGCTCTACGTTTCGGTGGACAGCAAGCAGGGCACGGGATCGAACCGCGATTTCGTCGGCACGCTGGGCACGGGCACGCCGACCACGCTCGCCAACAACAATGGCGGCCCGACCAGCCTCAAGGGGTTCGGCAATTCGGGCGGCACGGGCAAGCTGGTCGTGACGCTCAACACCGCCAACGGGATCGACGCGGTCGGGCAGGAAATCAACCTCAGCCCCGAGCAATATTTCTTCGCCAACGCCTCGACGCTCTATGTCGCCGACAGCGGCATGCCCAAGAATGATTCGGCGCTCAACGACAGCAATGGCAGCGGCCTCGGCAACGGCGGCCTGCAGAAGTGGGTGCTTTCGGGCAACACCTGGAACCTTGCCTATACGCTTTCGGCGGGGCTCGGCCTCGTCGCCAACACCTCGGCTTCCGGCGTTACCGGCCTGTTCGGCCTCGCGGGCCTCGTCACCGGCAATTCGGTCGAGCTCTATGCGACGAGCTCGGTGATCGGCGATACCGACCAGACCTATCTCTACGGGATCACCGACAGCCTCGCCGCGACGGCCAAGCCCGCTGCGGAAAGCTTCACCACGCTGGCCGCCGCCGGGCCCGATTCGAAGTTCATGGGCGTCGCCTTCGCGCCGGTGGATGCGACATCGTCGGTGCCAGAGCCCGAGACTTATGGATTGATGATCCTCGGCTTCGGAGTGATCGGCGGCCTGTCACGCGCCAAGCGGAGCCGGGCGGCCTGGTTCGGTTCTTAGAGGCCGTCCCGTTCAAACTCAGACGTCACCCCGGCCTTGAGCCGGGGTCCCGCTGCCTGCCAACGCTGAAGAAGAAGTGGGACCCCGGCTCAAGGCCGGGGTGACGGGTACGTGTTCGAGCGGATAAGCACTGAACGGGAGGATCGTCTCAGCTCTGCTCCGCCGGTCCGGTTCGCACGGCTTCAAGCGTGCCCGGTGGCGCGAACGATGGTGAGGAAGAAGGCGTAAAGCAGACCGGCGATCGCCATCGCCGCGGGCAGCGTCAGCACCCAGGCCATCGCGATGTTGCGCACGGTGCTCGCCTGGAGCCCCGAGCCGTTGGCCACCATCGTGCCGGCGACGCCGCTCGAAAGGATGTGCGTCGTGGAGACGGGCATGCCCTTGACCTGCGCGAGCAGGATGGTGCTCGCCGCGACCAGTTCGGCGGCGGCGCCCATGCCGTAGGTCAGATGCGTCTTGCCGATCTTTTCCCCCACCGTCACCACGATGCGTTTCCAGCCGATCATCGTGCCGAGGCCGAGCGCGAGCGCGACCGCGACCTTGACCCAGGTGGGGATGTAGCGCGTGCCCTTCTCCAGCAGGTCCTGATAGGCCTTGAGCTTTGTGTCGCCGCCGTCGGGATAGGCGGCCTTGGCCTTCTCTTCGTCATGGGTCAGCAGGCGCAGCGTATCGTAGACTAGGTACATTTCGTTGCGGACGTTCTTGGTCTGCGCGGCGGGGACGTGGCGGATCGATCCGTAATGCTGGAGGTCGCCGCTGATCGCCGCCGATACGCTCTCCAGCGCCGCATAGACGGGGGCCGCGTCGGGCTCATGCGTGCGCAGCGCCTGTTGCAGCGTCTCGCGGGCCTGCCGGGGATCGGCCTGCGCGCCGGCGGCCTTGGCATGGAACACCGTCTGCGCTTCGGCGGCGGCGCGAACGAAGGCGGGGGTCGAGCTGTCGGGCATCGTGCGGTTGAGCGCATAAGCGGTCGGCGCGACGCCGATCAGGATCAGCATGATCAGCCCCATGCCCTTCTGGCCATCGTTGCTGCCATGCGCGAACGAAACCGCGGTGCAGGTGAAGACCAGCAGGATGCGGATGTGCAGCGGGGGCGGGGTATCGCCCTCCGGCTCCCGGTAGAGCTTGGGATCGGGGAGAAGGCGCTTCATCGCCCACAGCAGCAGCATCGCGCCGATGAAGCCGATCAGCGGGCTCACCAGCAGCGCCAGCAGCACGCTTTCGGCCTGACTCCACTCGACGCCCGAAGTCCCCATGACGCCGCCGGCGAGAAACTGATTGGCGAGGCCGACGCCGAGGATCGATCCGATCAGCGCATGGCTCGAAGAGTTCGGCAGCCCGAACCACCATGTCCCCAAATTCCAGGCCACCGCCGCGATCAGCAGCGCGAAGATCATCGCATAGCCGCCCGCCGAGCCGACGTTGAGGATGAGGTCGACGGGCAGCAGCGTGATGATGCTGTAGGCGACGGCGCCGGTCGACACGAGCACGCCGATGAAGTTCCACGCGCCCGACCAGATCACCGCGAAGACCGGCTTCAGCGAATGCGTGTATATCACCGTCGCGACGGCATTGGCCGTATCGTGGAAGCCGTTCACGAATTCGAAGCCGAGCGCGATCACCAGCGCCAGGCCGAGGAACAGGAACGCGCCGATCGCCAGCGGCTCGCCGACCTTCTGCGTATCGAGGAAGATGCTCGTGCCGGAATAGGCCAGCCCTGCGAGAAGGACGGCGAAGAAGCCGATGATCGCCGAGGGATGCACCTTGTGATCCAGCGCGATTCGCGCGGCCCTTCCCCTGCCCGGGCCGCCCGTCGCATCAACCGCTTGCGTCGCCATTCCACGTCCTGACCAGTTCGACGATAGGCGGATTGCCTCGGCGACCTTCATGGCCGCGCGCTTCGCGTTCGAACACGGGCAATCTCAGCCGATGAGCCGCAGCGTCTCGGTGTCGCGGGCGCCGGCGTAGAAAGCGTCGAGACACTCGGCAAAATCCGCGCCCCCGCCGGCCGCCTCGAACCCCGCCGCCTCGAACAACGTGCAGCACGAGCGCAGCTTGAGCGCATCGATGCCGCCCAGGATCGCGTCGGCGCCGCGTATGTCCTTCCAGCCGAGCATGGCCGCCACGCTTTCCCGCAGCCGCGCGCCGAGCAGGGGATGGGCGAGATAGGCGCGGGCTTCGTCCAGCCCGTCGATCGCGTAGAAGCGCGCGGTCTCGCTGCGGCCGAGGCCGGCGATCTGCGGGAAGACGTACCACATCCAGTGGCTGCGCTTGGCGCCCGCGCGGAGCTCGGCGAGCGCCGTGGCGTAGCTGCCCGCCTGCGCGTCGACGAAGCGCCGAAGGCTCTCCATCAGCGCAGTCTTTCGGCGTGCCAGCGGAGATGATCGGCCATGAAGGTCGAGATGAAATAATAGCTGTGGTCGTAGCCCGGCTGCATCCGCAGCGTCAGCGGGATGCCCGCCCCGGCGCAGGCCTCCGCCAGCAGCTCGGGCCTGAGCTGGACGCTGGCGAATTCGTCGGCATCGCCCTGATCGACGAGCAATTCGGGCAGGCGCGCGCCATCCTCGATCAGCGCGACGCTGTCATGCCGGCGCCATGCCGCCTCGTTCGGCCCGAGATAGCCTGTGAACGCCTTGCGCCCGAACGGCACGCGCATCGGCGCGACGATCGGCGCCAGCGCGGAAACGCTACGGAAGCGGCCGGGCAGGCGTAGCGCGATCGTCAGCGCGCCATGGCCGCCCATCGAATGGCCCAGGATCGCCTGGCGCGCCATATCCGCCGGAAATTCGGCGGCGATCAGCGCGGGCAGCTCCTCGGTGATGTAGCTCCACATCCGGTAATGGGCGGCGAACGGCGGCTCGGTGGCATCGAGATAGAAGCCCGCGCCCAGCCCGAAATCATAGGCGCCCGCCGGATCGTCGGGCACGCCGGGGCCGCGCGGGCTGGTGTCGGGCGCTATGAAGATCAGCCCGAGATCGGCGCAGGCACGGCGAAACTCGCCCTTCTCGGTGACGTTGGCGTGCGTGCAGGTCAGGCCCGAGAGATACCAGACGACGGGCAGCCTAATCCCCGGATCGTGCGGCGGGACGTAGACCGAGAAGGTCATGTCGGTGCCCGTGGCGGCCGATCCATGGCGATAGACGCCCTGCGAACCGCCGTGGGACTTGGCTTGCGATACGATGTCCATCCGTGTGCCCTTCCTGGACTCTGTCCTGTTGGTGCTAAACTCTCGTCACCCCGGCCTTGAGCCGGGGTCCCGCTTCTTCTTGAGCGTCGGCAGGCAGCGGACCCCGGCTCAAGGCCGGGGTGACGTTTCAGCTCGAACAGGACAGCCTCCGGTCCCGCGCGTATCGGCGCATCGCGGGCTTTTGCCGACACGGCCCGCGCGCGTATAGAGGCGGGATGGCCGATCCGCCGGAAGGAAGCGCGCCGCGCAAGATCATCCATATCGACATGGATGCCTTCTACGCCTCGGTCGAGCAGCGCGATAATCCCGGTCTGCGCGGGCGGCCGGTAGTGGTGGGGGGCACGCGCGAGCGCGGCGTGGTCGCGGCGGCGAGCTACGAGGCGCGCGCCTTCGGGGTGCGATCGGCGATGGCCTCGGTCACCGCGCGGCGGCGCTGCGCCGATCTGATCTTCGTCAAGCCGCGCTTCGAGGTCTATGGCGAAATCTCGCGCCAGATCCGCGCGATCTTCGCCGATTTCACCGATGCGATCGAGCCCCTGTCGCTCGACGAGGCCTATCTCGACGTCAGCGGCGTCGCCTCGGCGCGCGATGTCGCGCAGGCGATTCGCGCAAGGATCAAGGCGGAGACCGGGCTCACCGCCTCGGCGGGGGTTTCGTACAACAAGTTCATCGCCAAGCTCGCCTCGGACCACAACAAGCCCGACGGCATCTGCGTGATACCGCCGGCCGCCGGCGCGCGCTTCGTCGCGGGGCTGCCGGTTTCGCGCTTCCACGGCGTCGGCCCGCGCACCGCCGGGCGGATGAGTGCGCTGGGAATCAAGACCGGCGCCGATCTCGCCGCGCAGAGCCTGCCCTTCCTCGAAGCGCATTTCGGCAGCTTCGCCGCCTATCTCCACGGCGCCGCGCGGGGGATCGACGACCGCCCCGTGCGCGCCAACCGCATCCGCAAGTCGGTCGGCGCCGAGCGGACCTTCTTCGAGGATATCAGCGCGCCGGAGGCTCTGGCGGCGGCGCTGGACAATGTCCTCGCGGCGCTGATGGAGCGGATCGAACGATCCGGGGCGGCGGGGCGGACGGTCACGCTCAAGGTCAAGTTCGCCGATTTCCGCCAGATCACGCGCGCGAGGAGCTTCGCCGCATCGGTTTCCACCCAAGCGGAGATAGGCAAGGCCGGGCAGGCCTTGCTCGCCGCGCTGTGCCCGGTGCCGCTGGGCGTGCGCCTGCTCGGGCTGACGCTCTCGTCGCTCAGCCGTGAGGAGAAGGCGCCGGAGGCGAGCCAGCTCGGGCTCGGGCTCTGAACGGCCAGTCGATCACGCCGCCTGCGAACAGGCACCACCAGATGATGACGAGTTGGAAGGGCAGGCGGAAGCCGTGATAGCCCCAGCCGAGCGCGCCCGGCCCACCGATCGTGAGATCGTGGATCGCATGCTTCACGTTGGCGGGAAACACGCAGACCGCATAGAGCGCGAGCATGATCCCGGCGAAGCGGCGCATCCAGGGGATCAGCGACGGCGGGATCAGCAGCCCGATCGCGCCCAGCATCTCGCAGACGCCGGTGACGATCACCGTCATGTGCGGCGCGGGCACCCAATCGGGGACGATCCGCATGAAGGAGAGCGGCCGCGTGACGTGGAGATAGCCCGCGGAAAAATAGGTCAGCGCCAGCACCAGCCGGAGCACCAGCCGCCAGCGTTCCAGCGCGGGCCGTTCCGTCACCGGCTTTTCCTCGGCAGCGTATAGGCGCCGCTCGCCGCGCGCGGATCGGCATCGGCCAGCGGCAGATCCTCCCAGCCGCCGCCGAGCGCTTTATAGAGCGAGGTCAGGTCGCGGCGGAGCATGCCGTCGCTTTGCGCCACCTGGTCCTGGTTTTGCAACAGCGACTGGCGCGCGTCGAGCACCGCGCCGAAATCGATCAGCCCGCTGGTGTAACGCGCCTCGACCGCGCGCACCGCTCGGCCCGAATCGGCGAGCCCCGCCTTCAGCGCGTCGTTGCGCTGCTGCTCGGCGCGGATGCGGATCAGCGCATCCTCGACATCGCGCAGCGCCCCCAGCACGATCCGCTGATACTGGTGATAGGCCTCGTCGGCCTGCGCGCGCCTGAGCGAAACCTGCGCGGTGCGCCGCCCGAAATCGAGCAGCGGAAAGGTCGCCTGCGCCGCCGCGGTCACTTGCAGGCTGTCCGCCGTGAAGAGATTGCCCAGCGCGGTCGAGATCAATTGGGTCATGCCCGTCAGGCTGAGCCTGGGAAAGAGATCGGCGACCGCGACGCCGATGTCGGCGGTCGCGGCGGCGAGCCGGCGCTCGGCGGCGCGGACGTCGGGGC
>NZ_CAHJXD010000230.1 GCF_903644055.1 Sphingomonas bacterium
CTTCAGACGGCAGAGAGGCAAACCATGCTCTCGGCATGCCCTACCGCCGCCAGCGACACGTTGATGCGGGTGCCCAGTTTTTGAAGTTGCGGTCGAAGCGGGTTGCGATGCGTCGCCAGTCCTTGATGCGGCAGAACATACGTCGAGGGGCTCCAAAGGCTGGCCGTCATAAGGTAAGGGAGTCGTCGCTTCGTCGGGCGGCGTTAGAATTTCGTCCTTGGGGCTAAGCTTCGGCCCGCTAGCCGGCAGGGGCCAGGGCAAGGCGACGGTCGGATCGTTCCAGATCACCCCGCCCTCGGATTGCGGAGCGTAGAGGTTGGAGCATTTATACTCGACCTCGGTATTGGGCTGCAGCGTCACGAAGCCATGCGCGAAGCCGATCGACACGAACAGCTGGTGGCCGTTCTGCGCGGTCAGTTCGGCGGCAACCCCTTTGCCGAAGGTCGGCGATCCCTTGCGCACGTCCACCGCCACATCCCAGATCGCGCCGCGGACGCAGCGCACGAGCTTGTCCTGGCCGTAAGGCGGGCCTGATAGTGCAAGCCCCGCAGCGTACTGACATCGCGCGACATCGAATGATTGTCTTGCACAAAGGTCACGGGCACGCCCAGATCGGGATAGCGCCCGGCATTATAGGTCTCGACGAATCAGCCGCGATCGTCTCCGAAGCGGCGAGGGCGGATCAACTTGACGGGCATCGAATTCTCCCAAGGTCGATCCCGAGTAGTAATAGAGCCCGGCTGACGCAATCTGCTTGCACCTTGCTCCAGCTAGTAGCTTCCGGTAGCCGTAATCGAGCTTCCGCATCGGCGGAGCTAAGGGGTTGGAGCTACTGGGTGAATCGTTCGCGTCATGAGTTCCAGAGCGGCACGTCCGCCGGCGAACATGAGCCGATCGCTATCATCGGCGCTGCCTGCCGCTTTCCCGGGGCGGCTGATCTCGAGAGCTTCTGGCGCTTGCTGCTAGACGGCGTCGATGCCGTTACCGAAATTCCCGATACGCGCTGGAATAAGGCGCAGCTTTATCATCCAGAGAAGGGCCAGAAAGGCAAATCCTACACCTTCGCTGCCGGTGTCATAGATGATGTAAGAAGCTTCGATGCAGGTTTCTTCGGCATGAGCCCGCGTGAGGCCGTACAGACTGATCCACAGCAGCGGCTCGCGCTTGAACTTGCCTACGAAACGATCGAGGATGCAGGGCTCGATGCCGCCAAGCTGGCGGGCGAGAAGGTCGGCGTCTTCGTCGGCGGTTCCTCATGGGATTATCTCAATCTGCACGTCGGCGATCCGGCCGTGATCGACGCTTATTCGATGATCGGCGCGACACTGTGCAGCCTCGCCAATCGCGTTTCCTACACCTTCGATCTGCGCGGGCCGAGCTTCACGGTAGATACCGCCTGCTCGTCCTCGATCGTCGCGCTGCATCAGGCGTGCGAGGCGATTCGGGCGGGTCAGGTGCCGATGGCGATGGTGGGCGGGATTAGCCTGTTACTGTCGCCGCAGAGCTTCGTGGGTTTCTCCGCGGCTTCGATGCTGTCTCCTCGCGGCCGTTGCCACGCATTCGATGCGCGCGCCGATGGCTATGTCCGCGCAGAGGGCGGCGGCTTCATCATCCTAAAACCGCTGGGCCAGGCGCTGGCCGATGGCGATCCGATCCGCGCGGTGATCCGCGGCACAGGCGTCAATTCCGACGGACACACCACCGGACTTTCCTTGCCCAACAAGGACGCGCAGGTCGCACTGCTCGAGGAAGTGTACGGTCGCTTCGGGCTCGATCCGGCCGATCTCTGCTACTTGGAAGCTCACGGCACGGGCACGCCGGCGGGCGATCCCATCGAGACCGGCGCGCTGGGCGCCGCGCTTGGGCGTCGGCGCAATGCCAAGCTGCCAATCGGTTCGGTGAAGACCAACATCGGCCATTTGGAAGCCGCGAGCGGCATGGCCGGGTTGATGAAGGCGTTGTTGGTGGCGCAAGGCGGTGTCATTCCCGCCTCGCTCCATCTCCAGAACCCCAATCCCAACATCCCATTCGATGAGCATAATCTCGAAGTCGTGCGCGAGGCGCGCGCGGTAGCGCAAGGCAGCGGGCCGCTGATAGGGCTCAACAGCTTCGGCTTCGGCGGCACCAACGCGCATGCCGTGCTCGAAACGCCCCCCTCGCCTTTTTTTGCCGCGGGAAAGACTTCCGACGAATTGCCGCCGCTGCTGCTTTCTGCCCGCTCGGATGCCGCGCTCAAGGCGCTGGCTGCCGAATGGCTGGCGATCGTCGAGCATGAGCAGGACGACCTCGGCGGACGCATCCGCGCCGCCGCGTTGCGCCGTCAACAATTCGAGCGCCGTATCGCTATCTCAGCGCGCGACGCCGCCGAACTGACCGGCGCCCTCGCTGCCTTCACAAGCGACGGCAAGGATGCGCTGGCTGTCACCGATACGGCGGTCGCGGGCAAGACTGCCTTCATCTTTTCGGGCAATGGCAGCCAATGGGCGGGCATGGCGCAGGATGCGCTGGCGATGAGCCCTGGCTTCGCCGAGGCGCTGGCCGAAGTTGAGGCCGTGCTCGCGCCCGAACTCGGCTGGTCGGTAACGCAGGCGCTGCTCGAGCCGGACGCTGAGCGGCTGCGCGATACCGCCACCGCCCAGCCTCTGTTGTTCGCGATCCAAGTCGCGCTGGTCACCGCGCTTCGCGCCGAGGGCGTGAGCGCAGACTATTGCATGGGCCACAGCGTCGGCGAGGTTGCAGCGGCCTGGGCTTCGGGCGCGCTCGATCTGGCCGCCGCGGCGCGTGTGATCGCCGCGCGCAGCCGCAACCAGCAGACCCAGCACGGCACCGGACGCATGGCGGTGATCGGGCTTGGCACCGAACAGGCCTCCGCTATCCTCACCCAGTCGCCGCTCAACGGCGTGTTGCTGGCAGTCGCCGCGCACAACAGCACGCAGGGCACGACGATCGCGGGATCGCCCGAGGGAATCGATCTGCTCGAGGCCGAAGCCAAAGCACGGGGCTGGCGCTTCACCCCCCTTGATCTCGATTATGCCTTCCACAGTGCGCTGATGGGCCCGATTGAGCACCAGCTCACCGCGGATCTTGCCGGACTGGAGCCGCAGGAGAGCGACGGCTTCATCTCCACCGTAACCGGCGATGCGCTCGATGGCGCACACCTCGATGCGGATTATTGGTGGCGCAATATCCGCGAGCCGGTGCTCTTCACAGAAGCCGCCGAGAAACTCGTCGCCGAGGGTGTGCGCATTTTCATCGAGGTCGGGCCGCATCCGGTGGTGCGCTCCTATCTCGCCGAGGCGCTGCGCGGCGCCGATGCCGAGGGCCGTGTCGTGCCGACGCTACAGCGCCGCCCGGCCGCGTCCGATCCGGTCAAGCTGATCGCCGCGCGCTGGCATGCCGCCGGCGGCGATATTCGCGGCAGCGCCGATTTTGCCGGATCGACTAGTCCGCTCGGCCTGCCCCGCTATCCTTGGCAGCGCGAGGTCTTCTGGCTGCCGCGTACCACCGAAGCCTCGGACTATTTCATCAAGCCCTATGATCATCCGCTGCTCGGCCTGCGCAGCCATGAGGGCAGTGACGAGTGGCTCCAGCATATTGGGCTCGCCTTGCAGCCCTGGCTTGCCGATCATGCGGTGGGCGGTACGGCGGTGGTGCCTGCGGCGGCGCTGATCGACACGGGTCTAGCGGCCGCGCGCGCGAAATATCCGGGCGCCATCGCGCTCGAACTTTTCGATGTCGAGATCGGCCGCGCTTTGGTTTTGGAGCCAGGCGTGGTCCGTGAAACGATGCTGCGGATCGGCTCCGCGCAAAGCGATTTCGAGATCCGCTCGCGTCCGCGCCTGACCGACGATGTCTGGACTGTCCACGTCAAAGGTCGGATCGCCGCCGACGAGAGCAACGCGCCGGCGCGGCCCTTCGATCTGCCGCCCAAGCCGATCGGCCACTTCGCCAGCGAGACGCTCTATGAGCTCTCGACCGCGATGGGCCTGGACTATGGCCCTGCTTTCCGCGGCGTCATCGGCATCGATCTTTTCGGCGACGATCAGGCGGCCGCGCATCTCAAGAGCCCGGGGCTTGTCTCGGATGGCTTCCTGCTCCCCCCCGATCTGCTCGATGGCTCGTTACAGGGTCTGCTGTCGCTTGCCGCCGAGCGGCTGGGGGCGGGCAGCGGTGTCATGCCCTGGCGCTTTGGCCGCATCCGATTGCTCGATCCGGCTGGCGCCGCGCCTGCCCTTGCCCGGCTTCGCCTCACGCGGATCGGGCCGCGCTCGGTGCGCGCCGATGTGTTTCTGCTCGATGCGGCGGGCAAGCCCGTCGCCGAATTGAACGATTGCTGGTTCGTCCGCGTCGCGCTCACAGGCCAGGCCGGGCAGGACGATCTCTTTTTCCACCCGGTGCAGGCGCTCACTACATCCCTGGTGGACGCGCCGGTCGCGATCGTATCGGCCGATTTGCTTGGGCCCGAAAGCGCGGACGACGAGCCGAGCGAAGCGGCGCTGTTGGTCGATGGCTTCGCGGCGATTGCGGCGCTGGAGGCGTTGCGCGGCGTGGCGAATGCCGACGGCATCGTCGATCCGACCAAGGCAAAGGTAGCGGCACGCGCCTTGACCAAGGAATTGCTCGGCTGGCTCCAGGCCGATGGCATGGCGGACGGCAATCGCCTCAGCGACGAGGAACTGCCCTCGGCAAGCGCGATCCTTCAGACCATCTTCGCCGAACACCCCGCTGCCATCGCCGAGATCACATTGCTGGCGCAGGCCGCGGCCGAATTGCCCACCCTACTCGCCCATGGGCCCGAGGCCCGGACAGCCCGGCCGGCCGCGTTGCTTGACCAGCTCCGCTATGACGCGCCCAGTGCGCGCGCCGCTTCGGACGCCTTGCTCGCGGCGCTCAGCCGACTGCTGGAGACGTGGCCGAAACAGCGGCCGCTGCGCGTTCTCGAACTCGACGCGCGACGCGGTGCGTTCACGCGGCGCCTGTCGCGCGCCCTCGAGGGCCAGGCCCTCGCATTGACCGCATTGACCGATGCCGACGATCAGCCCGTACTCGCCGCGACGCTCGCCAAGGTGCCGGGCGCGTTGGCGCTGACCAAACATGAACTGGCCGAGGCTGGGCCTTTTGATCTGGTAATCGGCCTGTTGTCAGAAACGCCGGCAGGCTTGGCCGAGATGTTGCCCGCGCTGGTGGCCGATGGCGCGATCCTGTTGCTTGCGGAGGCGCAGGCGGGCCGGTTCGCGCGGCTAATAGCTCCGGGCACCGGCAGCATCTCGGATCGACTGCTCGCCATCTTCGAAACCCCCGAGCGGCGAACGCTGCGGGCCGGACTTATCCCGATCGAAATCCTGATCGCGAGCACCCGGGCCGGCGTGCAAGCCGCGGCGTCTGCTGTTGCACGTTATGCTGTGGTCGGGGAGGCGGCGGCCCTCTCCGCCGCACTGGAAACAGCGGGCGTAGAAATTTCTCAATTCACGTTGGCGAATTTCAAAAGCGCACCGCTCGAGATGCCTATGCTGATCGCGATCGACAACCTCGGCCTGACGCTGGGCGAGCAGCTTGCGCTAGTCGCTCGTTTTCCGGATCGGCTCGATGCCGAAGCGACCGCCGATATCACTTTGCTCACCGGTGCTGGCGACAATGCCGCGGCGCTGATGGGTGTCCGCCGCGTGATGGCGAACGAAGCGCCCAATCTGCGCTGCCGCCTGATCCAGATCGAAGGCGACGTGCCCGTAGACCGTATCACCGCCGAATTGTTGCATCCGACCGCAGAGCAAGAGATTTGGCTTTCGGCTGACATGCGCAGCGTCGCGCGCGTCCGCCGCGGGCTGCCGCGCCGTCAACGGCCCGGTGCCGAGACGCTGCGCCTGCAAGTCAGCCGCCCGGGCTTGCTTGACTCGCTCGAGTGGGGCGAAGCCACGCCCGCCCTCCCCGGTGCCGGCGAGCTGGCGATCAAAGTCGAGGCTGCAGGTCTCAACTTTCGCGACGTGATGTGGGCGATGGGCCTGCTGCCCGACGAAGCCTTGCTCGATGGCTTTGCAGGCGCGACGCTCGGTCTCGAATGTGCCGGCATCGTCACCGCGGTGGGCAAGGACGTTGCGGGCTTTACGCCGGGCGATCGCGTGATGGCCTTCGCACCCGCGTCGCTTTCCACGAACACCGTCACCGCCGCGCATGCCGTGATGCGGATGCCGCGCGGCATGGAGTTTGCCGCGGCGGCCACCGTGCCGGTCGCTTTCCTCACCGTCGCTTATGCCGTCGGCCACCTCGGACGCCTCTCCAAGGGCGAGACGATCCTCATCCACGGCGGCGCGGGCGGTGTCGGTCTGGCCGCGATCCAATATGCCAAGTACCGGGGCGCGCGCGTCTTCGCGACCGCCGGCTCACCCGCCAAGCGCGCGTTGCTCGAAAGCCTGGGGGTCGATGCGGTGTTCGACAGCCGTAGCCTCGCTTTCGCGGACGAGGTGATGCGCCTCACCGAGGACGAGGGAGTCGATATCGTCCTCAACAGCTTGGCCGGCGAGGCGATGCAGCGCAGCTTGGGGCTGGTGAAACCGTTCGGGCGCTTTCTGGAACTCGGCAAGCGCGACTTCTACGAGAATACGCCAATCGGGCTGCGTCCCTTCCGGCACAACGTCACTTATTTCGGAATCGACGCGGACCAGCTGCCGCTCAAGCGCCCCGCGCTCGCTGCCGAACTGTTCGCTGAGATCAGCGGGCTGATGGCGACGGGCGTGCTGCGGCCGCTTCCATATCGCCAATATGACTATGCCGACGTGGAGGACGCCTTCAGGCTGATGCAGTCCTCGGGCCATATCGGGAAGATCGTGCTTGCCCCGGCCAAAGTCCTGCCCGCGCACAACAGCGCGCCGCCCGACCTTAAGTTGGCGGCCGACGGGACTTATATCGTCACTGGCGGAATCAGCGGTTTCGGATTGGAGACGGCGCGCTGGCTGACGGCGCATGGCGCGGGCAAGCTGGCCCTGCTTGGCCGGCGCGGGGCGGAGACACCGGGCGCGGCAGGGGCGATCGCCGAACTCGGATCGCTGGGCGCCGAAGCCAAGACTTATGCTGTCGACGTATCAGATGAAGCAGCGCTCGGGCTTACGCTCGATGCCATCCGCGCAGATCTCGGCCTAATCCGGGGCGTGGTCCACGCCGCCGTGGCAATGGACGATGCTCTGCTCTCGCAGCTCGATGCCGATCGCTTCGCAGGCGCGCTCGCGCCTAAGCTCGGCGGCGCGGAGGCACTCGACCGCCTGACACGCGAGGATCCGATCGATCTCTTCCTGCTATTCTCCTCGGTCACGACGCCGATGGGCAATCCGGGCCAGGGCAATTATGTTGCCGCCAACGCCGCGATCGAGGCGGTCGCCGAGCGCCGCTATGCAGAGGGCCTCCACGCCCTCGCCGTGCAGTGGGGCCCGATCGGCAACGCTGGTTATCTGGCGCGCGAGACCGGCGTCAGCGATCTCTTGAGCCGCCAGCTCGGCAGCGCGCACCTGACCGCGAGCCAAGCACTCGACGCGCTTCCCGCTCTGCTCGCCTCGGGTCTGCCAGTCGCTGGCTACGCCACCGTGCGCTGGGCGACAATCGCACGCAGCCTACCGCTGCTCGACAGCCCACTCTTCGCCGACATGAAGCTTGCGGCCGGTGGCGATACAGCCGAAATCGATTTGCGCGAGTTGCTCGCGCATTGCTCGCCCGAAGAAGCCCGTGAAAAAGCCACCGCGATGCTGATCGAAGAGGTTGCGCGCATCATGAAGCTCGCGCCCGATCGCGTCGAGGCGCAGCGGCCGCTGACCGAACTCGGCATGGATAGTTTGATGGCGGTGGAGCTTCGGCTTGCGGTTGAGCAGCGCTTCGGCGTCACTGTGCCCGTGCTCGCGCTTTCCGAAGGCGCGACGCTTTCGGCCATGGCGGGTCGGATCCTGCGCAGCCTCGGCAGCGAAGAAAGCAGCGAGGCCAGCGTCACCGATCAGATGATCGGGCGTTTGGCCAAATATGAAGGTGCCTCCTTGCCTGCGGATGGCCCCCCGGAGGGCGTAGCCGCTAGATCGGATCGATCCGATCAGCGCGCGTTCGTCGCCGCAGCCGCGACTTCGCCTTAATTGCGCCCCGACGGCCATGGCATCGGCAGTCAAATGAATGATTCGTACGGTCTTTCCGGCGAGGCCAAGGCCAAGCTCCTCGCGCGCATGGTAGCACGGACGCCCGCTGCGACGAGCCCTAAGCCTGCCGAGCCCAAGCTCTCACTAGGCCGCAGCAAGGTGCTGGACGACCTCGCCATGGTCCGCCGTGCGGGCGAAGCGCTGGAAATCGCCAATCCTTACTTCCGTCCCCATGAGGGTGTCGCCGGCGCAACGACCATCATCGATGGGCACAGCTACGATAATTTCGTTTCCTACAATTATCTGGGTCTTAACGGCGATCCCCGCGTCAACCATGCCGCCAAGGAAGCGATCGATCGCTACGGCACCTCGGTCTCGGCCAGCCGGATCGTCTCCGGCGAACGCCCGATACATCGGGGGCTCGAACGCGCGCTGGCTGACGTCTATCAGGCCGAGGATTGCGTCGCGCTGGTCTCGGGTCATGCCACCAACGTCACCGTCATCGGCCACCTCGTCGATCGCGAGGATCTCGTGATCCACGATGCGCTGAGCCACAACAGCATCGTCCAGGGCGCGCTGATGAGCGGAGCAAAGCGCATCGTCTTCCCGCACAACGATCTGGCCGAACTCGATCGGATGCTGGCTCAGTCCCGTTCGGCCGCCAAGCGTGCGCTGATCGTCGTTGAGGGTCATTATAGCATGGACGGGGACGTGCCCGATCTCGCCAGGCTGGTGACGATCGCCAAGCGCCATCGCGCCCATCTGATGGTGGACGAGGCGCATTCGCTGGGCGTGCTGGGTGCACGCGGCCACGGCATCTTCGAGGCGGCGGGCGTCGACCCGCGCGAGATCGACGTCTGGATGGGGACGCTCTCCAAAACCCTCTCGGGCTGCGGCGGCTACATCGCCGGATCGGCCGCGCTGATCGACTATCTGCGCTATTCGGCGCCGGGGTTCGTCTATTCGGTTGGCCTGCCGCCGCCTATCGCCGCCGCCGCGCTCGCCAGCCTGGAGGCTATGGGTGCGGAGCCCGAGCGGGTAGCCCGACTTCGCGCGAACGGGGCGCGCTTTCTCGCCGCCGCCCGGTCGCACGGGCTCGACACCGGCCCCTCGATCGGCACCGCGATCGTGCCGATCATGACCGGCAGCTCGATCGTCGCCGCGCGCGCCGCAGATGCGCTCTTCAAGCAGGGCATCAACGTTCAACCAATCATCTACCCCGCAGTGCCCGAACAGGGCGCACGGCTGCGCTTCTTCATCTCATCGCTGCACGAGCCGGATCAACTCGATCGGGTGGCCGCCACCGTTTCCGCGACGATTGAGGCCTCGCTTGATATGTCCGTCGACCTTGCCGCCCTGGCAAGCCGGATCGCGGCGGGCTGAGGAGAGAGCGTCGCGGTACGGGACGCCTGCAAGATATGCCGGAAAGACCGACCAGCAGCGGTGAGCCGGAGATCATCCTTGATCTTTCGCGCCTGCTTTCGCGCGTTCCTCACGCGACCCCCACAGGCGTCGATCGCTGCGAGATGGCTTATGCCCGTGGGCTACTGGCCGCCGTCCCGGATCGCCTGCGCTTTGCCGCCGTTCACCCCAGCGGTATCTATGGCCGCATCCCGCACGGGGCCGTCTTGCGCTTCCTTGATGCCACCGAAGAACGCTGGGACCATAAGGGCTTCGGTTCGATCTGGGAGATGCGGCGCTTCGCGGCGCGCGCGATGGCGGCGATGCGACCAAGATCGGTCCGGCGCGATGCCAGCGCGCCCCGCCCCTGTTATGTTCAAGCCTCGCCCAACAACCTGACCAAGCCGGCACTGGTGCAATCAATCCTCAAGCGCGAGCGGGCGCGATTTTTCTGCTTGGTCCACGACCTGATACCGCTTCAATATCCGGAATATGCGCGGCCGGGTGGAGCAGCAGAACACGAAGTGCGCGTGCGGACGATCCTGTCGTCCACCGATGGCGTGATCTGTAATTCACATGCAACGCTGGATGCCCTGCGGCCGTGGATGGACAGGCTCGGACGCCACCCGTCAGCGGTCGTCGCCCACATCGGCACCCACCTTCACCGGATCCATGACGATACGCCCCTTCCTGCCTACGTCACTGACGGTCGGCCTTACTTCGTCTGCATCGGTACGATTGAACCGCGGAAAAACCATCTCCTCCTACTGAACCTTTGGCGGCGCATGGCCGAAGAGCGAGGTGCGGCCAATATCCCCAGGCTGATCATCGTCGGTCGGCGCGGCTGGGAGAATGAGCAGGTCATCGATATGCTCGAACGCTGCCCGGCGCTGCAAGGCTGCGTCGAGGAAAAGGGCCGACTTTCCGATCGCGAGGTGGTGGCCCTGTTGCCGGGTGCTCGCGCGTTGCTCATGCCAAGCTTCGCCGAGGGTTATGGCATGCCGATCGCCGAGGCGTTGAGCCTTCGGGTCCCTGTCGTCTGCAGCGATCTGCCAGCGCTCCGCGAGGCGGGCGCCGCAGCGCCGGTTTTCCTGGATCCGCTGGACGGGCCAGCGTGGCAATCCACCGTTCTTGCCCTGGAAGAGGCGGACGGCGATCTTTCTAAGCAGCTCCGAGACCGAACGTCCACCTGGAACGCGCCGAGCTGGCGGGACCATATCGCAATTCTGCTGGGATTGCTTCATAGGGCAGAACAATGACGGCGGTACGATCCGAGTTCGGCACACTCAGACGGGGTTTCAGCGTCCAGGCCCGCGTGATCGGCGCGCTGCTGTTGCGCGAAATGCACACCCGCTTCGGTCGCGAGAACATCGGCTATATCTGGCTGATCGCCGAGCCGATGTTGCTCGCAACGGTGATCGGCATCATGCACATGGGCCAGCATACCGAGTATAGTACAGATATCACGCCGCTCGGCTTGACCGTGGTTGGCTACACGATTTTCATCATGTTTCGCGGCATCGTGAATCGTTCGGAAGGCGCGATGGAAGCGAACGCGACGCTGATGTATCACCGAATGGTCACCCCGGACGATGTCGTGTTGGCACGCGCGCTGCTGGAAGGTGGCGGAACGCTTGGCACCGTTTTGATCATGCTTTCGGCGTTGATCGCAATCGGGCAGGCACCATTCCCCACGCGACCATTGATGCTTGCCCTCGCCATCTTTTTCCAGTTTTGGTCATCGTGGGGCCAAGCGATGATCGTCACAACCATCTCGAATGACAACCGCACGATCGGTCGCCTCGTGCACGTTTACACCTATTTCATGATCCCCCTGTCCGGCGCTTTCATTCAGATAGAGTGGATCCCCGATCCATATCGCAGCTATCTGCTGTGGCTGCCGATGCCGCACATCTTCGAGATGGCGCGCTACGGAGTGTTCAAATCCGCTACCGACAAATATTTCAGTATCACCTATCTGACGGGATTTTGCTTGGTCACGATGCTGATCGGCTTAGTTTCAATGCGTATCTTGCGACGCAAGATGCATGTGTCGTGATCTGATGATACACCACCTAGACCCGCACACTGGACCGACGATATGAACATGCACGGCATTATGGTTCCGGCCACGGAAGATCGCGAGCCAAAATCCGGCGCGGCACTCTTGGCTTGGGTGCAGGCACGAAAGTCATTTCTGCTGTTCGTCGTCCTCCCGACGCTGCTGGTTGCAGGCTATTATTATCTGATCGCGGCCCGGCAATATGAGTCGGAGGCTCATTTCCTGGTGCGCTCGGCGGGACAGCAACAGATGCCGGGCATCGGCATTAGTCAGGCCTTGAGCGCGGCGACCGGGATCAGCAGCGCCCAAGGTGAAGCAATGAGCGTTGCAGACTATCTGACGTCGCATGATGCGGTCGCGACGCTGAGTCACGATACACAACTGGTCAAGCGCTTCCAGCACGATGGCGTCGATCCACTGGCCCGTCTCTACGGTGATCCACCGTCTCCCGAGCGCTTGCTCAAATATTTCCGCAATCAGGTGACGGTCAAGTACAATGCCGAGACCGGCATCACGACGCTGGTCGTGCACAGCTTCACGCCGCAGGACTCTTACGACATCGTAGAAAAGATGCTCGAGATGGGAGAGGCGCGCGTCAACGTCCTCAACCGTCGCAGCTATGCGGACAGTATCGCGATGGCGGGGCGACAGCTGCGTGATACCGAAAACGAGCTGTCGCAAACACAGATCGACATTACTCGCTTCCGCAAGGTCCGCAGCGATATTGATCCCAAGGCTTTGGGCAACGCCCAGATCGGGATCGTCTCGACGCTGACGTCGGATCTCGCCAGCGCCCGCGCGCAGCTGGCGGCGATGGGGCGAATGATCAACCACACTAGCCCTCAATATCAGGCCCTCGCCGCTCGCGTCTCGGCGCTTCAGGCGCAGCTCTCTGCCCAATCCGGCCGTCTCACGGGCAACAACAGCGCGATCGTCAACGATATCAGCGGCTATGAAACTCTGCAGATGCGCCAGGAATTTCTCAGTAAGCGGTATGAGGCGGCGGCGGCGGCGCTGGAAAAGGCGCGCGATCAGGCTCAGAGGCAGCAACTTTATGTCGTGCGCGTCGTCGAGCCCAACATGTCGGTGAAGGCGCTTTTCCCCGAACGGGGCAAGATCGTGCTAACAGTCGCGGTCGCACTCCTGATCCTATATGCACTCGGCTGGCTGATCGTGGCCGGTATGCGCGAGCACGCCGCCTGACCCGGCGCCTGGCGCTCTCTGCTCGATGACTGGACGGTGCAGGACCATGTTTGCCCGCAAACCGATTTACACGCCGCCAACGCATCGGCTGCGCCTGCTCGCACCGCCGCTGATGCGACGGGAGAACCGCACCGACAATGAAGCCTTGATCAGGGCGCGCTGCATAACCGCCTATCTTGGCGAGAGCACTGCTTTATGCCGCATTCTGGGGCGGTATAAGCTGTTCGTTGATACGCAAGACGCTGGCCTGTCGGTACATCTCATGCTCGATGGCTATTGGGAGATGTGGCTGACAGAGGTGCTGGCGGAATTCGTCAAGCCCGGAATGGTGGTCGCGGACATCGGCGCCAATCTTGGCTATTTCTCGATGCTGCTCGCCGATCTGGTTGGCGATAGGGGACGCGTCCATGCGATCGAGCCGAACGCTGCTCTTGCTCAACGACTGCGTAAATCCGCGCGGGCAAACGGATATGAGCGTATCATTGAGATTAGCGAGGATGCCCTCGGCGATGTCGACGGCGGCCTTTTCCACTTCGTGATCCCGCCAACGGACCCGAAGAACGGACATCTGATACCGATCGAGTTCGCACCACTCGCGGATGCCGCCGAGTTGATCGGCACCCGCCGACTGGACGGTTTTCCCGCCCTGATGGACGTCGATATCGTCAAGATCGACGCAGACACGGCCGAACGGGCGATCTGGCGCGGCATGCGCGGCATATTCGATCGCGGACGGCCGATGACGGTCTTTCTCGAATTCACGGCCGAGCGTTATGCCGATACGGGCGCCGGAGCTTTTGTCGATGAGATAACGGCCGAGGGGTTCACGATCGCGCGCGTCGATCCCGCCGAAGGTGTGATAGAATGGTCGAAGGAAGCTATTCTCGCGTTTCCGGCCAACGAGGACCAAATTCTTATCCTGCGCCGATAGCAGACACGCGGCCCGCCACCTGCGCCTATTGCGTCAGAACGCGGGCTGTAACGAAAGGCGAGAAGAGCTGATTGATAACCGCGATCAGCTTAGACGGCTGGTTGGCGGCTGCATTGCCGATATACAGCACGTCCTTATCGCGAACCAAGAAATGCTGGGCGAGAAAATAGCTGGTCGGATTCATCATATTGAGCCGATAGACGATCGGCTGCGGCTCCGCACCCGCCAGTTGATCGTATCGGAACAGAAAGATCGCGGAAGGATCGGCCGTGGCATCCGCCGGCCCTCCCGCACGCGCCACGGCTTCGGCCAAAGAGACATCCCCTGTCTCGAACGGAACCTGTGAGACCTTGCCGGACGCGCCCAGGATCAGGAAAGTCCGCGGGCGCTTCAGGAACTCTATCCGGTCGCCCGGAATCAACTGGAAATCGCCGGGATCTCCGGCACGCAGGCGGCCGAGCCGTTCTTCAACGATCCGGTTGCCCCGCGTCACCCGGACGATGGTGTCTTCCGCAGAGTTGGGCGTGCCACCGGCGAACGCTACCGCATCAACGAGGCGTTCCTTGCCCAGCGTCAACGGGTAGCGGCCGGGCCTGCGAACCTCGCCCAAGATAATCACCGAATTATGAATGCTTTCCTTCAAGGTCACGATCGCCTGCGGCCGCTGGGAAAGCTGGCGCAGTCCGTTCTCGATCATTTTCTCGACTTCTGCGGGCGTCCTGCCTGCTACCGCGAGACGGCCCGCATAAGGCAAGGTGATCGTCCCATCCCGCGCGACTCCGATCGACGGGATCGTCTGGGCGCGGGCCGACGGATCGAAGGATTGTCCCTGACCGAACAGCGCAACCCCGACCTCAAAGATGCTGATCTGCAATTGATCGCCCGCACCGATCAGATCGTTGCTGTCCTCATCGCGCAGCCCGACAAACGCCGTTGGTTGCGCGGCCAGCTTTGCGTCCTCTCGCTGAACCTCCGCCACGATCGCCGCATCGACGGGAACGATCTTGAACCCGATCGAATTGGCGGACGTGCGCGCACTTTTCGTAATATCATGCGCAGTCGGGCCGCTGGCAGGCAACGTCGCACATCCCGAGAGCAGCAGGGCCGCGAGGGTCAAACTGCCCGCAGGGCGGACCCGCGTCCGAACTTTAGAAATCATGATAAGTGGCTTGCCCCAAGGCGAACTCTTCTTCGCGTAGACGGCGTCCGTCGCGCCAATACGATCGACTGTCAACATGCCTCGGAACGTCATCAGGCGGCACGCGCCTGCAGGCGGTGATGAATTTCCGTAGCTTCTTCGATCGTATCGTAGAAGGTCAACGACCCTCCATAGAGGACCGCCCCCCGGCGGCAATATTGACGCAGCGTCCCCGGCTCGTGCGATATCATGATCAGCGACGCCGTGTCGCGGCGCTTGACCAGTTCCTCCTCGCACCGCGCGCGAAATCGTTCGTCGCCGGCTCCCGTGATTTCATCGACGAGATAGCATTCGAAATTGATCGCCAGCGAGATGCCGAAAGCCAGGCGTGCGGACATGCCAGCGGAGTAGGTTTGGACAGGCTGATAGAAATAAGGCCCGAGGCGAGCGAATTCCTCGACATAGCTGAGGATATCGTCTTCTGCCTCGCGATAGATGCGAGCGATGAAGCGCGCATTGTCGGCTCCCGTCAGACTTGGCGCGAAGCAGCTACCATAGCCGATCGGCCACGACGTCAGCATGCGGCGCGTCACGGTGCCGCTAGTCGGATATTCGACACCCGCGATCAGGCGCATGAGTGTTGATTTACCTGCGCCGTTGGCCCCACAAATGCCAAGGCTGTCACCTCGCTCGATCACGAAGTTGATATCGGTCAGGACCTGCTTGTGAAAATTGCGGATGTGATAGGATTTGCAGACATTCTCGAATTTAATCATCGCAGCCGTTGATCCCGCATCCCATCGCTGGACGCATCATAGATCATTTTCCCGGCCGCTCCACCCTGCCGTGCGGTAGTTGGCGCTTCCGCGCGGCGAGCGGATTGCGCTGCGTCGCGCGTATGCCTAACTCCGAGCCGCGACCAAAGGACGATCAGGCATTGCGTATCGGAATCGACGGTTACAATCTTGCTCTCGCGCGCGGCACTGGCATTGCCACTTACGGCTTGGTGCTTGCCAGGACACTCCAGGCGCAGGGGCATATGATAGACGGCGTCTTCGGCATCGATGCCGGCGACGACCCTCTGATGCGCGAGACCCTGTTTTTTGAACGCCTTGCACAGGATACGCGACGCGCCAAGACCAGGCTGGAGGTGAAGCGCGAACGGTCGCTTGTCCGCGCCGGCGCGCTGATCCCGTTCGCGCCGCGCAAGGCAGCCGTCGTGCCCTTGACGGACCGGGTCGAGAAAGCGGTGTTCGCACAACGCCTTCCGACCTTCGATCGCCTGTTCACGATCCCCTTTTTGTTCGAGATGGCGCATCGTTACTTCAACCGCTATCGCCGGCTGCTGACGATCTCGATTCCCCTGCCGCCGGATGTGATGCATTGGACCTATCCGGTGCCGGTGCGCATGGTTGGAGCGCGCAATATCTACACTCTTCACGATCTGGTGCCGTTGAAGCTTCCCTATACGACCTTGGATGGCAAACAGGCATATCGCAGCCTGATCGAGGCCTGCGTCGGCGCGGCCGATGCGATCGCCACCGTTTCCGAAGCCAGCGCGCGCGATATCCGGAAAGAATTCCCGATCGCGACCGATAAGATCGTCAACACATATCAGGCGTCGCCTATGGCCATGACAGCCGATGCCGCCTCGTTCGCGGAAGATTCCGGCATCGTCGAGGGTGTGTTCGGGCTGGCGCCGCGCAGCTATTTCCTGTTCTTTGGATCGATCGAGCCCAAGAAGAACCTAGGCCGCCTGCTGGAAGCCTATCTCGGTCTCGCGACGACCACACCCCTCGTGATCGTGGGAGCGCAATCGTGGCAAGCAGAAGAGGAATTGCGCCTTTTATCAACGCTGGGCGAAGATGAATCACGCCGGGTCATCCGACTGGAATATCTGCCACGCCCTCTGCTGCAGCGCCTCGTGCGTTGCGCGCGGGCCGTCATGTTTCCGTCGCTGTACGAAGGCTTCGGCCTACCGATCCTTGAAGCCATGCAGCTTGGCACCCCGGTTTTGACGTCGAATACGAGTTCGATTCCCGAGATCGTCGGCGGCGCGGCCATCCTGATCGACCCTTACGATCCGTCTTCGATCGCGGAAGGCCTTCGGCGGCTTGACGAGAATGAGCCGTTAAGGGCGGAATTGTCCGCAGGGGGCATCGAACAAGCGCATAACTTCTCCCTTGATCGCTACGCGGAGAGACTGGATCGTCTGTACGCGCGTGCCGCCGCATGAGCATCCTCGTACCTTGCACTTGCGGGAAATCCTGATCGTGGCCCACAATCCTCCCGCTCCGTCCGAGATCACACCGGCCGCGCTGGATCCATTCTCTTACTTCCCCGACGTGGCCAGCAAAATCCGGCCATTTGGCGGAGTGGCTCAACAACCCGACCTAAGCTACGGCTTTCACACGCAATATGTGCGGTGTGCGCCGGGCTATTGCGTTTTCTCTCTCAAAGTCGAAGGTCTCGAGGCTACGTGCGGGGTCCTGTACCTTCAAGTCCACATGCTTTCCGACATGAGGGGCGCCCAGGCGCACGTTGCCACGATCGAGCGTCTGGCATTGCCGATCCTTGCCGCGCAAGGCGGTGAAGCATCGATCCGCTTCGAGGCCCTTCGCGGCATGACCTATGCGGTGTTCGGCCGCATCTCCGATCAAACGGACGCAACTGCTTCGGCGCTGCATATCATCCTCGACCGTCCAGCCGGCGAGGAGGATGAAGTCGAGACGGAGGCCGCGCCGACCGCCCTGGGCCTGGAGGCCGTACGAGCCGTCGACCAATTGATCTCGCTCGAGGCTCCGACCTTCGCGGCGCCGTTCTCACAGATCAGCACTCTCTCACAAACCGGAGAACCGTCCTTCTCGCGGTGGTGCAAAGAAATCGGGCGCGTCGTCTCCCCCTCCGTCGAACTGTGGGAGACCTGCTTCATACTCCAGGCGCTGGAGCGTTACGGCTTGATCTCGCGCGAGGCGGAGGGGCTTGGCCTGGGCGATATCGACAGCCCGATCGCAGCGGTGCTGGCCGCACGTGGCTGCCGGCTGGTGATGGGCGAGCATGGATCGACAGAAGAAACGCCGGAAGAGTGGCTCGACAATCGCTGGCAGACATTGCTCGGCTTGGTGCACATTCCGGCAAACGAGCGTCAGCGGATCAGGATAGCACCCGCTTTTATGCCCGCCCCGCAAGAGGATCTGGGGCAGGTCGATTTCCTGTGGTCGCGAACGCTGGCTTGCGAAATGGGAAGCGTCGCGGATGCACGCGCCATGATTCTGAACAGCCTCAGTCGACTACGGCCAGGTGGTCTTGCCGTCCACATGCTGAGGTTCCAGGCGTCTCCGCGTTCATTGTCCGATGAGCAGGCCGGGGTGCGTTTCGAACGGGACGACATTCAACGCCTGACGCTGGACATCATCTCTCATCGGCATGTCGCCACCCAGCTGAAGTTTGCCCAGGGCCGCGGCCTCATCGATCCCGATCTACCGGCAGGTGTGACGGGTTTCGGGCTGATCGTGCGGCGAGGCTGAACAGCGCCGCTTAATTCCGATCCCTAACGATAGGGATCGAAATCGAGCGGGAGATAGTGCCGGAAATAAGCACTGCCGTCGTCGGTCCGCGCGACATCCTTCATGTCCACCCGGTGCGTGATTCCGCTGTAATGGCTGATCAGCGTCTTCCGCTGCATGCCCGGAACGTTGGCATAGCTGCCGCGATGCATGAGACGGCCGTGCCAGATAAGGAGATCGCCTTTCTTGGCGATAAACTTCTGTGTCGGCACGCCGCGCCGCTCGATCTCGGCGGCGGCGATATCATTGACGACCCGCTCGGCGCGCGATGGCCAGCCGATGTCGTTGCGCTCTTCCTGCGACAGGAACATGCGGACCTTGTGGCCCTTCATCAGCGGCCATTTATGCGAACCGGGCACGAACTCGAACGGTCCACAATCTGGATGAATGTCATCCAGCGCGATCCAGGCGGCCGCATACCAGCTGTTGATGTAGGGTGGGTTGAGATAGTCGTCCTGATGCCAGTTGCGATCCGTGCTGACCCATCCGGTCAGGTTCAGATGCAGCCCCATTTCCTCGCCAATCAGCTTCTCCATGAGCTTCATTAACGGCGGATAGAGGCTGACGTCGCGCAGCTCACCGACATACATATAGGGGACCGGACAGCTCCAGCCGCCGACATCAGGGTGGCGAGCACGGATTTCGGCATATCGGTCAAGCAATTCGTGCGGAAAAAAGTTCTCTTTGATAAGGAAGCCATTGCGTCTCCACGAGAGCTGATCCTCGTCGAGGCCCGCTTCGTCGCATTTGGCCTGATCGAGCGGCGGGATGACTTCATCATCGACCTCCTCGCTCAGCATGTCGAACGTGATGGGGCCGAGGCTGGCCAGATTGCGGTCCCATGCTTCCAACAATGTCGCATGATCGATTTCCAGGTCGATCAGCCGATCGAGAATGGCAGTGTCGGCCGAGCTGCGCACACTGAGAGCCGGACCCTGTCGCGGATAGCTGCGCACGCGGCCGCCGGCGACTTCTTCCCAATGACCATGCCTGGCATAATGCTCGTATGCGCCGACCTCCCCGCGCGCCACGGCTTCGGCGACATCCTTGTTATTGAGCAGATAGGCCTGCTCGTTGAACAAGCGACGCGGCAGCATGGTCGAACCCACGGCCCCTTCCGCTGGCGTCATTTGCATCGGTCCAATCGCGGCCGGCGTAGATTCCACGGCGGGGGCAGGCACTTCGCGCGCTGGCCGGAGTGATTTGAATAATTTCATGTAGGATATACCTCCCGAACGGCAATCAATATGAAAGATGCCAAATGTTTCTAGCCCAGGGGCGGCCGGTTCCAATAATAGCCGTTGCCATATTTGATGATCTCGCCTTGGTTCATCTCGGCAGCCCGCCAATAATGCACAACGAGACTTTTACGTGTCTGCGCAATGTCTTCGATCGCGGCGCCGCCATGATAAAGGCGCTCATGCCAGATCAGCACGTCGCCCTTCTTCGGCAGGAAATGGCGCCACTCAAGACCGCGATCCTTCACTTGGCGGGTCATATAAGCGTCGTAATGGGTCACCTGTTCGTTGATCTGCGAAGGCCGCCCCGAACTGAAGCGGAACAGCGGGATCTGATGGCTGCCTGGATAATATTTAAGGGGGCCAGCTTCCGCAGTTACATCCTCGAGCGCGAACCAGGCGGCGGTCATGCCACCTGCTGTCTTGCCCGGCATGTAAAGCGTGTCGGTGTGGAATTTCTGGGTGCTGCCTCGCTCGAAGTTCAGCGAGCCGATGACCGTCGGCTCGGACTTCAGCACCCAACGCAGCGCGGCGACGACATCGTCATGCAGCGCAAGCGCCCGGGCATCGTCATCGACGAGGAACATATCGTTAAGCTTGTAGGGCAGCGCCCGCGCTTCGCCCGGCGCAGCAGACATCGGAATGCGGGCACCGTCCGCCCGCTCGAGGTAAACGTCGATCGAGACGCGCGGTGCGGACACTCGGCGATCAATCCAGACACGATCGATCTTCCGATTTAGCCGATCGCATGCTTCTGGGCTGATCGCTCCCTCGAGGATGAGATACCCGTTACGCGCCCAGAAAGCGGCCTTGTCCGCTGCAATACTCGCCTCGAAATTGCCGGCATCGAAATGGGATTCTGCAGCAGCCTCCCACCCCGCAGGGACATCGGCGCCGCCTCCCTCCGAGGCTCCCCATTGCAGCCAATGGTCGAAGCCGTTGAGGTACACACCGTCGCTCACTGCCCGAGCGACATCCGGTCGGCTCGCAAGATAGGCCAGTTCGTCGAAGCGTACCGGAACAGGGCGATGTCCGGTCCGCATCTCCTCGCGGCCTGCCGCGACCCAATGCTCGGCAGCGGACACGAAAAGACCGATCTCGATCAACGGCTGAATGTCGGGATAAACCGCCAGATAAGGCGCATCGGCGAACCGTGGCGCGAACCATGGCCGGCGCTGCCCGAGGCGCTCTTCCTCGCGACCATGCTGAAGCCAGTGCGTGTAGGGTTCCATCTCCAAGCCCGACACATCCGGATTGCTTTCCAGATAGTGCGCCGGATTGAACCACGACGGTCCTTTCAAATCCAACACGCTCATCATTCCCTAGCCTTGTTCGTCACTGCGACGGGCTATCACTGGCGCCCGCGCCACTCCGCCAGCACGGATTCGATCACTGCGAAGGGCTGGAGATTGAAGATCTCGCGCCCCATTACGGCGTCAACATATTCCAGCCGGGCGATCGTCTCAACCTTGCGTGACATCGCAGTGGCGGCGCGAGCGTCACGCCAAAGAATCGTCTGGCCGTGATTCTCCGTTACCGTCGCGTAGCTGAAGCTGGTCATGTAGTCGGCGATGAAGAACACAAGCCGGTAGACGTCGCCCATCCAAGAGCCATCGGGATTGTTCGTCGCTTGCCAGAACCGCCGGGACAGATCGAGATCAGGGAGGGATGCCGCGTACGTGCTGGGCATCACGTCATCCACGATCAGCAGGCCGCCGGGGGCCAGCACATAGGAAGAGTGCAGCAGATCGCGCAGGGTCTGGTCGAACGTATGCAGCCCGTCGAGAAATACGACGTCAAACTGAGCATCGCGCCCCTGATCCATCGTGAAATATTGATCACTGGTCATCTCGAAATAGGCGCAATTCGCGTTGGCGGGATCCTGCCGCGCCGCATCGAGATCGAACGCGAAGCGCACATCGACCGCCGCTTTCGAAGCCGCTCGCAACTTATGAAAGGTGACCCCCTGATCGACGCCGATCTCCAGATAGCGCGGTGCGGGAAACAGGTCGAGGAGGCGCTGAATAACTTCGAAACGCTCCATGCAGGTGCAGTCCTTATATTGTCGGCCGTCGAAGCAGCGAGGTTAGGCGTCGCCAAGATCCGATAGCACCATGGCGAGATCGTCATCGGATATCGAGAAACGGCTGAGATACGGCGGCTGATCGGGATCGTCCAGCGCACCGTAGACGACGCGATAGCGATGCCCGCAGGCTGCCGCCAAATCGAGATAGAATGTCTCGATCCAGCCGCGTGGAGCGAGATAACTGATCCTCGCCTGCGGGGAACAGAAAACCGTATTCGTCATGCCGGCCCCCATAACGCCAATGATCGTCTGTGCGGCGGCGAAAGCGCTTACCTGTTCGGCGAAGCTCATCTGTCCGGGATCGACCAACACGAAGCCCTGCGTCCGCAGAACGTCCCATACCGCGTCCACATTCAGCAAGGAGCGGGTGTTCGCACCAGGTCGCGCGACAAATAATTTCCTCGCGCCCAAGGCGTGCGTCGGGCGAGCGAAGCGCTCCCGCTGCCGGCCGAGCTGCCCGAGATAACGCATTGCGGGTACGGACTTGTCGAGCGGATGGCAGGTAACAGGCGTCGCGAGATATAGGTTGCGGATCGCATACACCTTCGTCTTGTCGAAGAATGCGATCGAAAGACGATCATCATCGATCATGTACTGGATTGTGTCCATGCGGACCTGATCGATAACAGTGCCGTGGCTGGCCAGCAGCAAGCGAATGGGCCTGCCGCCATGCGCCAGACGATCGATCGCCGCGCGGATCTTGGGCAAATCGTCAACCAGCCAGTGCCCGTAATTGAACGATCCCGAACTCGTGAACAGCATGTGATCCACGTCAGGATCGCTGAACCGGGCTTCGTCGCAGCCGACGAGTGCGAGCGGTTCCAGCGGCGGCGCCACGACGCGGTCCGGCACTCGGTAGGTCTCGTAAATCAACGCGGCGACCTCGCGCGGGCCACAGGCGACCTGGAAGTCGCGAACATAAGCCTGATCGATCCGCACGAGAACTGATGGGGTGACCCGACGAAGCATAATCTTGCGGTAAAAATCGAGAAGATCGGTCGTGAACGCATCCCGCTGCAAGAAGATATTGTTCACTTCTGGCCATGAATAAGCCGATTCTTCAAATATCGTTGTTACGAAATGGATGCCGAACGCGGCCGCATCATGCGAAAGTTCCATTCCGCGCTCAGCACGATCTGGAGCGTGGGCGAATTCATCTGCACCATAGATTTTGTCGAAAGCGCAAGAAACGAACATCAGTGGACTTTCGCGAGAACAATGCGGTCGGGACGGAGCGGGATCAGGACAGGCGCGGCGACGCCTTCCAAGGATTGAGTCGCACGCTGCGATCGAGGTGCGACGCCACGAGGGCGCGACTGGGCTCTCGCACCCCCTCGAACGGACGACCGATCGCCGACCATTGGGGATTATAGCCAGGATCGACAAACATCTCGTCGCCCCAGCGATCATAGAAGCTCTCAAGCTCCCCATGATCCCAGGCGCGGGAGCTTGCCGTCCGGTTGAAACCGCGCGTCTTGGATTCCAGGTGGATCAGTTCAATGGCCGGCTCGTAGACAATCGCAAGGGAGAGGGCCCGCAATCGCAAGCAGAAATCAATATCGTTGAAGCCGATCGGCAGCCTCGCCTCATCGAAACCGCCCACCGCAGTAAACGCCGATCGGCTACAGCACAGGAAGGCGCCCGTCACCGCAGGCACTTGCCGCCGCACATGCCATCGCGCCAACGGGCCGGGTGCCGCCTCGGCTTCTCCAACCCCTTCGTGGATCGGCGAACCCTGCCCGATCCCGAACAGCACACCCGCGTGCTGGATGGTCCGGTCGGGATAAAGGAGGCGGGCTCCGATCGCACCGATCGAGGGATCGTCCAGCGCGCCATCGAACAACACGTCCCAGCCATCGCTAAGCATCTCGGTATCGTTATTTACGAAGCACAGGCCGTCGCCGGTGGAATGTGCAGCGGCGAGATTGTTGGCCCGCGACCAGTTGAACGGCTCGTCAAACGTCAGGATTCGGGCGCGCGCCTCCCTCGCGAGATCCTTCAGCAGCATATGTGTTTCGGGCATCGCGCTGCGATTATCGACGATCAGGATATCCAGGCGATCGGGCTTAGCGGCGCGCGCTTGCAGACTCCTCACGCAGGGCGCGAGCAGATCCGGCAGATCGCGAGTGGGGACAATCACCGTCAGGCGCCGCTCCGAGGCGGCTCGCGCGGGCGCATGAGGGCGACCCGGCAAGGGCCGGACCAGATCATCCTCGCCCTCAAGCGCAGCTTTTGGAATGAGCGAACGGCTCACCAGCACGCGTGGAATATGCGCCACCGGCCCGGCCTCGCCCGCCGCAAGGAGCGCCGCACGGCGGATCGCATCCGCAGGCCCGCTGACGTCCAATTCTGCAAACACCCGACGCTGCACCATCGCCATGAGCGGCGGCTCTTCCGTCGAAGCCAGGAAGAATCGATCGAACATGGGAAACAGGTTCGGGTCCGCACGCGTAATGCCGAGCCGCCAGTCAGGCAGGGCCGCGTCATGATCGGCATAAGCGCCCGCCGGCGTGTATCGTCCGGCAACATCATCGAACCACGCGATTGCCTGAGGATCGAACATCGCGCCCGCTTCGGTCAGCAGAACATAAGGGCGATTGCCAGCGTAATCGGACGGCCACTCGGCGGTCATAACGATACGGGGATCGACCTGAGCGAGGCTCGCTACGGGGTCGTCCGCCAGCTCAGGCGCGACGACCACCGCCTGCCACTCTCGCGCCTGTTGATCAACGAGCGAAAGCAGCGTGGTGCGCAACTGCGCCGGAATAGTCCGTCGAGCGTCGATTAGGACATCGATCAGGCCTTTCGCCTCGCCATCGGGCGGACAAACCGGGTAATCGCGGCGGAAAGCGGAGTAGCTGGTGATCGCGCGCGGCGCCTCGATCGACCAGCGGCGCAGGGCCCGATCGAGCGCGAATCCCGCCGTTTGCGCCGCTGCCATCCGTTGCGCCCGGTGCGCACCCGACTGCCCGAACTCCGGCAGCGCATCCAGCGCTCCCAAATGCAGAAGCTCGTCGCGGGCCGCATCCAGGCCCGGCTCGACGCTAAGCGCCTCCGCATAAGCGCCAATAGCGTCAGCGATACGCTCCTGGAGCTTGAGCGCGTGACCGAGCTGCAGCCGAGCATCGCCGCTGCCGGGATCCAGCTCCGCCGCACGCCGATAGGACATTTCCGCCTCGGCTAATGCGCCAGTTTCCTTCAGGGCATGGCCACGCTGGATCCAGATTCCCGCCATGCCCGGCCTGAGCGCTAGAGCACGGGCATAGAAAGCCGCCGCCTCGCTCCATCTTCGGTAATCGCGGGCGCGGTTGGCCTGAACCAGAAAACGACGCGCCCTGTTCTGCTTGCTGAAGATCACCGTCCCGCTGCGTCCATTCGTGCCATCGTGCCTCTATAGCTTGCCTCCGCACTTCGTCCATGCTTGAGCGCGCCAGGGAGATGACCTTGCTTACCGCCATGCACCGCTCGATCCTATCCAACTTGAAGCTCGGAAAAGTTAGGGGAAATCCGAAATTCTATCATTTGCGCGACCGGGGGGACGCCGCCCGGGACGAGCGGGAATGGGCAGAGGCGGCCCGGCATTATCGGAGCTATTTGAAACTGGCTCCGCGCGATCAGGGCATATGGGTGCAGCTCGGCCACATGCTGAAGGAGGACGGCGCCCTCGATGAGGCGCTGCGCATCTATCAGCACGCCCTGCGGTTGCGCGCCAGCAACGCCGACGTTCTGCTCAGTCTCGGGCACATTCACAAGCTGCGCGGCAATCTCGCCATTGCGGCCTATTATTACAGCCGGAGTCTGGCGCTAGATCCCGATGGGCGAGCCCGCACCGAGCTCGCGCTGCCGGCGTTCGCAGCCTTCCTCACCGAGGGAGACAAAGCGATCAAGGCACGCGCTGACGAACTCGTGATGGAGCGGCTGGCCCAAACCTGCGCCGGCCTCAAGCCAATTGTTACGAGCGACATCGCGATCGAGGGAGACGGCTTCGCGATGCTTTCCCAAGACCCGTTCGTTCAGTTCGAAGTCCTGCCCCACACGCCGGGAATCGGCGGCATCGGGGAATTGACGCTGTCGGGTCGCGCTGAACTGCGGTTTACCGAGGAAGGCTTCCGACTGCAGCAGGTCGAAAAGCTGTATTTCGACTTTGGTGATGGCTGGAGCGAGGACGTCTCCCTGACCTTCAGGCTTGGCGACCCCGCGGAGCCTGACATTCGCGGAGACAGCCGTACTCTTCTCATCGCCGGGCTCAAGCCTGGCGACCGCATCCGCTGGGATCCCGATCAGAATACGGGTCATCTTCTCGATCTGACGGCATCCTATCGGGCGATCGAGAATGAGGCCAACGTCCGCGACCGTTTCGCCGAGAGCGCCCCGCGCGACATAGACAGGATCATCGCCGAAGAATCGTTTCAGAAGCTCATTGCGCAAGGCCCCAAGGCATTTCGAAACCCACCGGCCGCGGCCAAGTCACTCAACCCGTCATTGTTCGACCTGGGTCAGGATTATGGCGCCTGGGTCGATCGCTACATGACGCTGGACGAGGACGACTACCGGCTGATCGCCGACAGGACGGAAACGCTCGGCTGGAAGCCCACCTTCTCCTTCGTCATGCCGACGTACAACACGCCGGGCCATCTGCTCCGCGAATGCATCGATTCAATGCAGGCGCAGACCTATCCACATTTCGAGATCTGCATCGCTGACGATAATTCAAAGAACCCGGAGGTCTTCGAGATCCTCCAGGAATATGCTGCCACCGACGATCGGGTAAAAATCGTACAGCGGCGCCTCAATGGCCATATCTCTGCCGCCAGCAATTCTGCCTTGGCTCTGGCGAGCGGTAATTTTATCGTCCTAATGGACCATGACGATCTGATCCCAGACTATACATTGTTCGTTGTTGCGGAATATCTAAATCGCTATCCTGAAGCGAAAATCCTTTATTCGGATGAGGATAAAGTCAGGGAGAATGGCGAGCGCTTCAATCCTTATTTCAAGGGCGATTTCAACCGCTACCTGATGTTTGGCCATAACATGGTCAGCCATCTCGGCGTTTATGAGCGGGCGCTGGTGGAACGGATCGGCGGGTTCCGGCTCGGCCTGGAAGGCAGCCAGGACTATGACCTACTCCTCCGCGCCTATGAGCTCATTCGAGACGACCAGATCGTTCACATCCCTCACATTCTCTATCATTGGCGCGCGATCGCCGGCTCGACAGCCGTCTCCGCAGATCAGAAAAGCTATGCGATCGAGCGCGCAAGGGACGCCATTAACGGCCATTTTGAGCGGACCGGCCTGCCATTGCGTTCGGTCGCCGGCTTCGCGCCGGGTTGCACAGGCGTCGCTCCCGAACGCGAACTGAATACTTTGGTCAGCATCATCATCCCCACCCGCAACGGCCTGGATGTCCTGAAACCGTGTATCGAATCAATCGATGCAAGCTTTCAGCACGATTTCGAATTGCTTGTGGTAGACAACGGATCCGATGAATCAGAGACGCTGAATTATCTCAAATTTCTGGATGCTCGGCACGATTGCCGGGTACTTCGCGATCCGCGTCCCTTCAATTTCTCTGAGATCAACAACGCCGCTGCTGAAGTGGCGCGCGGCGAAATCTTGTGCTTCCTGAACAACGATACCGAAGTTCTCGAAAAAAAGTGGCTCGATCGAGCGCGTGGGCTCCTCGTGATCCCCGAGATCGGCATGGTCGGTGCTCGCCTGCTTTTTGAAGACGGGACGCTTCAGCATTTCGGAATCGGCCTGGGCATGGCAGCCCATCGCGTTGCCGGCACGCTGCATTCCGGTTTTGACGGCACCGTGCCCGGCTATTTCGGGAAGGCGCGGCTGATGCAGGAATTTTCGGCCGTCACGGCGGCCTGTATGTTCATCCGCAAGGCCGACTTCGAGGCTGTAGGCGGATTCGATCCTGAATTCCGGGTTGCGTACAATGATGTCGATCTCTGCCTGCGCGTGCGGCAACGCGGTCTCAAGATCGTCTGCGATCCCGACATCCTGCTACTCCACAAAGAGTCCAAAACCCGCGGTAGCGATAAGCGTGGCGAACGGAAGGACCGTTTGCAAGCGGAAGCGGACATGATGCGGGAGCGCTGGGCCCAGGTGCTCGACAGCGATCCTTATCTCTCACCAAATCACGCAATTGACCGCACGGATTTCGCCTTGGCCTATCCGCCGCGCGTACCGCTGCCGTGGCGCGAAGCTTAGGCAAATGTGAGAAGCGAGCGCGTTTGCGCGCCCGCTCCGATCAGCTTACCAAACTAGGCTGTAGTGACGATTTAGTCATTTGAGCCGGAGCATGATGCTGGCGAGTTTGACGAAGCCGAGGAAGTTGGCGG
>NZ_CAHJXD010000231.1 GCF_903644055.1 Sphingomonas bacterium
CTCTTCGTACAGGACCGGCGGATGCCGCAGCGGGCAGCGCATCGTATCGATGCTGCTGATCGGCACGATGCTGGGCGGCCTGCCCGCCGTGGCGATCGCCGCTCCGGCCAAGGCGCCCGCCAAGCCCGTGGCGGCGCCGGTCCCGGCCGCGCCCGAGGCCCCCACCACAGCCGAAACGGCGCCGCCCCCCGCGCAGGTGGCAACCGGCACCGTCCATTCGATCTCGGTAACGGGCAGCCAGCGGCTCGAGGCCGATACCGTCCGCTCCTACGTCAAGCTTCAGGCCGGCCAAAGCTATACGCGCGAAATGCTCGATCAGGCGCTGAAGGACCTTTATGCGTCCGAGCTGTTCGCCGATGTCACGATCGCCGGCGCCGACACGGGCAATCTCGTCATTCAGGTCCGCGAAAATCCGGTGATCAACCGGATCGTGCTGGAGGGCAACAAGCGGATCAAGGAGGAGAAGATCCGGCCCGAGATCAAGCTCGCGCCGCGCCAGATCTTCACGCGCTCCAAGGCCCGCGCCGATGTCGCGCGCATCATCGAGCTCTATCGCCGGCAAGGCCGCTTCGCCGCCAACGTCGATCCCAAGATCGTGCTGCTCGATCAGAACCGTGTCGATATCGTGTTCGAAATCCACGAGGGCGCGAAGAGCCGGGTCCGCAAGATCAACATCATCGGCAACGATCATTTCTCCGATGGCCGGCTGCGCGGGGAGATGGCGACCAAGCAGACCGGCATCACCAAGATATTCTCCAGCGGGACGAGCTACGATCCCGATCGCCTGTCCTATGACCAGCAGAAGATGCGTCAATTCTATCTGACCAACGGCTATGCCGATTTCCACGTCGTCTCGGCGGTTGCCGAGCTGACCCCCGACAAGCGCGACTTCATCATCACCTATGTGGTGGAAGAGGGAAAACGCTACCATTTCGGCGACATCAAGGTCGAAAGCCAGATCCGCGATCTCAAGGCGGACAACCTGAAATATCTGATCAAGTTCAAGAAGGGCGATTGGTACAACGCTAAGACCGTCGAGGACACGGTCGACAGCATGAACGAGCAGGCGGGGCTTCTCGGCTATGCGTTCGCGGACACGCGGCCGAACTTCCAGCGCGACAAGGAAGCCCTCACGATGGGCATCACCTTCCAGGTCGCGGACGCGCCGCGCGTTTATGTCGAGCGCATCGATATCAACGGCAACACGATCACGCGCGACAAGGTCGTCCGCCGCGAATTCCGGCTGGTCGAGGGCGATGCCTTCAACGGCTTCCGCGTCAAGCGGTCGCGCGATCGCATCCAGAGCCTCGGCTACTTCCAGGACAAGATGGAGATCGAGCAGAAGCCGGGCTCGGCCCCCGATCGCGTGATCCTCGAAACCAATCTGCAAGAGAAGCCGACCGGCCAGCTTCAGGTTTCGGCGGGCTATTCCAGCCTCGAGAAGTTCATCGTCTCGGCCTCGATCACGCAATCCAACTTCATGGGCAAGGGCCAGGAAATCCGGACCAGCGCCGATTATTCGATCTATTCCAAGTCGGTCAGCGTCGGCTTTACCGAACCCTATCTGTTCGATCGCAACATCGCGGTCGGCGGCGACATCTTCCGCCGCGATTATAATTCGTTCAACTATGTCAACGACAGCCGTCAGACGACCTACGATCAGACGACGATCGGCTTCCAGATCCGCGCCGGCCTGCCGCTCACCGAATTCTGGAGCATGGCGCTGCGCTACGGGCTCAGCCAGGACAAGATCTCGCTCGACAAGGGTTCCTTCTATTCGGCCTATCTGCCGGACGGAACGGTCGATCCGGCGGGGACGCTGCGTTGCGATCCGCTGCTGGCGGGCCGCTATCTCTGCGACGCGATCGGCAACCGGACGACGTCGTCGCTTGGCTACAGCCTCGTGTTCGACAATCTCAACGATCGGCGCCGTCCCACCGCGGGCCGAAAAATAGTTTTCAGCCAGGATTTCGCCGGTCTCGGCGGCAGCGTCCGCTACATCCGCACCAAGGCCGAAGGTCATCAATATTTCCAGATCGTCAAGGGACTGGTGATGTCGGTCAACGGCGAGGGCGGCTATATCAAGTCGCTCGAAAAGCAGCGCGTGACGGGCGAGGATCCGGTCCGCCTGACCGATCGCTTCTATCTCGGGCAGCCCGATTTCGCGGGCTTCGACATTCGCGGCGTGGGCCCACGCGTGCTGCGCTATTTCTACAACAGCGATGGCACGCTCAACACCGATCGCAAGCAGGCCTCCGACGACGCGCTGGGCGGCAGAGCTTATTATCTCGGCAAGATCGAGGTCGAGCTGCCGCTGGGCAATGGCGCGCGCGAGCTCGGGCTGCGGCCCTCGATTTTCGGGATCGTCGGCTCGGTCTTCGATATCGACAAGCCGCAGTTGCAGAATATCGGCGCCGCCGGGCAGTTCCGCGAAATCCTCAATGCCGATGGAACGCGCAACTGCTACGATCCGGCCGGGGTCAACGCGTCGGTCCCGGTCGCGCAGAATACCACCTGCCCGGACGGGCTGAGCCCCTTCGGCTCCAGCATTCCCGGTTTTCAGGAATTCTTCCAGGGGAATACCTGGAAGCCGCGCGTGTCGATCGGCTTCGGGATCAACTGGAACTCGCCGTTCGGGCCCTTCCGCATCGATATCGCCAAGGCGCTCGTCAAATATAAGGGCGATGATCCGAAGCTGTTTACTTTCAACGTAGGGACGCAATTCTGATGAAGAACATTCTCAAGGGCGCCGCTGCGGCGACTCTGCTCGCCACCGCCGCCGTGCCCGCGCTCGCGCAATCGGCCAGCCCCGTGCTCACGATCGATCTCGAGCGCATCTATGGCGAATCCGCCGCCGCGAAGAGCGCGCAGCAGCAGCTCGTCACGCGGTTCGATGCGCCTAACAAGCAGGCCAATGCGGCGTTTCAGGCGGCGCAATCGAGCTATGCCACGCAGGTCCAGGCCGCGCAGAAGGTGATCGGGCCGAACGGCGATCCCAGCAAGCTGCCGCCCGCCACGCAGCAGAGCATCGTCCGCGCGCAGGAGCAACTGGAAGGCGCGCGCAATCAGGCGCTGCAATTGCAGCAGGCGATCCAGGCGTCGCAATCCTACGTCCGCGACCAGATCGTCCAGGCGGTGCTGCCGATCGCCGAGCAGGTCCGCGCCGAGCGAAAGGCCGCGGCGATCGCGCCGCGCGGCGCGCTGCTGGCGGTCGATCCCGCGAACGACGTCACCTCCGTCGTGATCCCGCGCCTCGATCAGCGCCTGCCGACCGTACAGATCGTGCCGCCGCAGCCCGCCGCGGCCCCCGCCGCCGCCGCC
>NZ_CAHJXD010000232.1 GCF_903644055.1 Sphingomonas bacterium
GCGAAGAAGCTCGCCAGCGGCATCGCGAGCCCCAGCGGCGCCAGCAGCAGGCAGGCGCCCGCCGCCGAAACCAAAGCCGCGCCGATCACGCCGCCGATCAGCGCGCGATCGCCGTTCGCGCCTTCCCGCGCCGCCAGCAGGACCGACGCTCCGCTCGCCATACCGGGCCAGCCTACCAGACCAGCACGCGCTGTTCGGGCGCCAGATACAGCCTGGTCGTCGGCGCGGGCTTGTAGGCGTCGTACCAGGGCGCGAGGTTGCGGACGATCCAGACGCGCTGTGCCGAGGGCGAGTGCGGATCGGTCAGCAGCCGCTGGCGAAGGTCCGCCTCGCGATAGTTGCGTCGCCACACCTGCGCCCAGCCGAGATAGAAACGCTGGTCGCCGCTGAGCCCGTCGATCACCGGCGCGGGCTTGCCGCCGAGCGCCTTCCTGTAGGCGTCATAAGCGATCGTCAGCCCGGCGAGATCGGCCATATTCTCGCCGAGCGTCAGCGCGCCCTTCACATGCATGCCGGGCAGCGGCTCATAGGCGTCATATTCGGCGGCAAGCTTGCCGGTCAGCGCCTTGAAGCTGGCGACGTCCTGCGGCGTCCACCAGCTCGTCAGGCGGCCGTGCGAATCATATTTGGCGCCCTGATCGTCGAAATGATGGCTGAGCTCGTGCCCGATCACCGCGCCGATGCCGCCATAGTTGACCGCCGGATCGGCGTGCGGATCGAAGAAGGGCGGCTGGAGGATCGCGGCGGGGAAGACGATCTCGACCATGCCGAAATTGGCGTAGGCGTTGATCGTCATTGGGGTCATCCCCCATTCCCAGCGGTAGATCGGCTTGCCTAGCTTGTCGGTCGAAAAAGCATGCTGCCATTCGTTGGCGCGCCAACGGTTGCCGAACGCGTCGCCGGGCACGATCCGCAATGCCGCATAATCCTTCCATTGCGACGGATAGCCGATCTTGGGGGTGAAGGCGGCGAGCTTGGCGTGCGCCTGCGCCTTGGTTTCGGGCGCCATCCAGGCAAGCTTGTCGATTCGCGCGTTCATCGCCGCGATGATGTTCCTGACGAGCTGATCGGCGGCGGCCTTGGTCTCGGGCGGAAAATATTTCGCGACGTAGATCTTGCTGACGTCGTCGGCGAGCGCGCCGCTGGCGAAGGCGACGCCGCGCTTCCAGCGATCCTGCTGCTGCGGAACTCCCGAAAGCGCGGTCCCGAAGAAAGCGAACTGCTCCTGATCGAAGGCGCGCGGCAGCACGGCGGCATAACCGTCGAGCGAGCGGACCAGCAGTTGATCCTTGAGCACGCCGAGCGGCGCTGCGGCGATCAGCCGGGCGATCCCCGCGATCGCGCTGGGCTGGGCGACGATCACCGTATCGACGGGCGTGCCGATGCCCTTGAGATAGGCGGCGAAATCGAAGCCGGGCGAGGTCTGCGCGAGCGCGGCGACGGTCGTCTTGTTGTAGGTCTTGTCGGCGTCGCGGCTGTCGATCCGCGTCCAGCTCACCTTGGCGACCTCGGTCTCGTGCGCGACGATCGCGGCGGCGCGCACGTCCGCATCCTTTTCGCCCGCCAGCGTCAGCACCCTGGCGAGATGCGCCTGATAGGCCGCCTTGGTCTCCCGCAGCTTGGGATCGGCGCTGAGATAATAATCGCGGTCGGGCATGCCGAGCCCCGCCTGGCGGAGCGAGACGACGTAAAGCTCGGGATTCTTATTGTCTTGGCCGACGCCCGCGCCGACCGGACCGCCGATCCCCGCGCGATCCGCCTCGGCCACCAGCACGGCATAGCCCGCCTTGCTCTTGAGCGTGCGGATCTTGTCGAGCCACGGCTGGATCGGGGTCAGGCCCTTCGATTCGATCGTATTGGTATCGAGAAAGGTCGCATAGGCGACACCGATCTTGGACCCGGGATCGGCCTTGGCGGCTTCGAGGATGCCGCGCGTGCGTTCGCGCGAGAGGTCGTCGAGCATTTCGAACGAACCGTAGGAGGCTTTGTCGGCGGGGATCGCGGTCGTCCTGCCCCAGGCGCCGTTGGCGTAGAGGTAGAAATCGTCGCCGGGCGCGACGCTCCGGTCCATGCCGGCCTCGTCGAACCCGAAGCTGCCGATCTGCGGCTGGTCGGCGGCCAGCGCGGGAAAAGTCAGCGCGCCTGCCGCGATCAGCAGCAGCAGTTTCTTCGGCATGGCGGGCAACCTCATCCTGTATTTGCGTGGGGGATAGCCCGCCGCTCCGCCCAAGGAAAGCTCAGCCCCGCTCGCGCATCAGCCTCTGCTGGTCGCGCTTCCAGTCACGATCCTTGATCGTCTCGCGCTTGTCGTGGAGCTTCTTGCCCTTGGCGAGCGCTAGCTCGACCTTGGCGCGGCCGCGGCCGTTGAAATAGACCGCCATCGGGATCAGCGTCATACCCTCGCGGCTGACGCCGGTGTGCATCTTCTCGATCTCGCGCTCGTGCAGCAGCAGCCTGCGCGGGCGCTTGGGTTCGTGGTTGAAGCGGTTGCCGAAATTATATTCGGGGATGTTGGCGTTGATCAGATTGACCTGCCCATTCTTGACCTCGGCATAGGCCTCCGCGATCGATCCCTCGCCGAAGCGCAGCGACTTCACCTCGGTGCCGGTCAGCGCGATCCCCGCCTCGAAGAATTCCTCGAGGAAATATTCGAACCGCGCGCGCCGGTTCTCGGCGACGATCTTCTTCTTTTCGAACTCGGGGGGACGCGGGCGAGCCATGATTCACTTCAAAGGGAGGGTCAGGCGTATTGCCGCGCAACCGTGGGCTGAGGGATGGATTGCCCGCTCGCACGCGCGGCATCGATCCAGCAGGTGATCGCATCATAGATATTGTTCAAGGCTTCATCGGGCGATGCGCCATCGGAAATGCATCCCTTGAGTTCGGGTGCGTAAGAAGCGAAGCCGCCGCCAAGTTCCACAGACAGCGGCTCGACAAAGACCCGATAGCTCCGCGCGTCGACATTCATGGCCTGGGCAGTCCTTCAATCATGCCGATCAGCAACCGGATATAGATGGGCTTGATCGGGCGGCGTGCCGGGATCGTCAAATGCCCACCGATTTCCGGATGCGACAGCGTGTAATGTGATCCTCGCGTCGGCGCCTTGCAAGTTATTCCGAAATCACGACACAGCGACTGAATATCGGCGATGGTCCAGTCACCTCGCGGGCTGGTCTTCATCGCGGCGAAGAGCTTGTCACTCCGCGCCATCAGCCGGCGATCAACCCCGCATGCTCAAGCGCCGCATCCACCGCCGCCCGGCTCGCCTCGCTCGGCCAGGTCATCGGCAGGCGCAGCTCCTGCGGAAATTCCGGGTGGACCCTGGTCAGCGCATATTTGGTCGGGCCGGGCGAGGCATCGCTGAACAAGGCTGCGTGCAGGGGAAACAGCCTGTCCTGCAACGCCAGCGCATCGGCCCAGCGCGCTTCCCGGCACGCCGCCTGGAAATCGGCGCAGAGGCGCGGCGCGACGTTGGCGGTGACCGAGATGCAGCCCTTGCCCCCCATCGCCATATAGCCGAGCGCAAGATCGTCGTTGCCCGAGAGCTGGCAGAAATCCGCGCCACAAGCGAGGCGCTGCGCGGCGACCCGTTCGACCTTGCCGCTGGCGTCCTTGATCCCGATCACGGTCGGCAGCCTGGCAACCTCGGCCAGGGTCTCGACCATGATGTCGGTGACGGTGCGCGACGGCACGTTGTAAACCAGGATCGGCAGGTCGCAATTCTCGGAAAGATGGGTGAAGTGCGCGACGATGCCCTGCTGGTTGGGTCGGTTGTAATAGGGCAGCACCACCAGCGCCGCATCGGCGCCCGCCGCCTTGGCGCGCCGCATGTGGCCGAGCGCCACCGCCGTATGATTCGATCCGCAGCCGGCGATCACGGGCACGCGCCCCGCCGATCGCTCGATGCAGAGCGCCACGACGCGATCATGCTCCTCGATCGACATGGTCGCGCTCTCGCCGGTGGTGCCGCAGGGCACGAGCGCCGACGATCCGCTCTCGATCTGCCAGTCGACGAAGCGGCGGAACGCCTCCTCGTCGACCCTGTCGTCTCGGATCGGCGTGACGAGGGCAGGAATCGACCCGAAGAACATAGGCTCTCTCTTCACCTTGGGCGCGGCACACGCCATATCGCGCCGTATGGATCTGAAAGAGTCCGCGCGGCGCCCGCCAGATAGGGAA
>NZ_CAHJXD010000233.1 GCF_903644055.1 Sphingomonas bacterium
CGCGCGCGCAGGCGGCGGCGGCGCGCGAGGCGGCCAGGCCGACGCTCACCGACAAGATGCTGCAATCGGCGGCGCGATCGGTCGCCTCCTCGGTCGGGCGGCAGGTGGCGGGGCAGATCGGCGGGCAATTGCTGCGCGGGCTGCTCGGCGGTCTGTTCAAGGGCGGCCGGTAGCGATATCCAGCGCCCCGTCTATCGTTTCCAAGTGCAGATCAGGAGTCGCCATGCGCCCGCTGTTTTCCCTCGCCCTGCTGCTGGCCGCCGCTCCAGCCTGCGCGCAAATCAACGCGGGCAACGACAAGGCCAGCGGCGCGCTGCCCTTCGCCGTGGCGCCGGTCGCGAGCTTCACGCTGCCGTGGAAGATCGCCTTCCTGCCCGATGGCCGGATGCTGGTCACAGAGAAGGCGGGCAAGCTCTGGCTGGTCGGCAAGGATGGCGCGAAGACCGAGGTCTCGGGCGTGCCCAAGGTGGAATTGTCGTCGCAGGGCGGGCTGCTCGGCGTCTATGCGGCGCCCGGCTTCGCGCGCGACGGCGGCGTCTATCTGACTTATTCGGAGCCCGGCCCCGGCGGAACCGGGCTCGCGCTCGCGCTCGCCAGGTTCGATGCCAAGGGCGCGCGGCTCGCCGACCTCCGCGTGGTCTGGCGGCAGCTTCCCCGTGGCAAGGGCGGCCAGTTCGGCGGCTATATCGCCTTCGCGCCCGACGGCCGATCTTTGTTCCTCACCAGCGGCGAGCGCCAGCGCTTCACGCCGGCGCAGGATCCCGATCAGGCGCTGGGCAAGATCCTGCACCTGACGCTCGACGGCAAGCCAGCGCCCGACAATCCCGATGCCGGCAAGACGGGGGCGGCGAGCGTCCCCGTCTTCGATCCGCCCAAGGATACGGCCGCGGTGGCGGGTGCCGTGGCGGTGGCCGGGCAGACGCCTTCGCCCAACCTGACGCCCGCCGAGACGTGGACGACGGGCCATCGCAATCCTTACGGCCTCGCCTTCGATGCCGCGGGCAGGCTGTGGGAAACCGAGATGGGGCCGAGGGGCGGCGACGAGCTCAACCTGATCGAGCGGGGCAAGAATTACGGCTGGCCCGTGGTGTCTTGGGGGATGAACTATGACGGCGTGCCGATCGCGCAGCACCCGACGCATCCCGAATTCCAGGAGCCCGCGATCTACTGGACCCCGGTGATCGCGCCGGCGGGCTTCACTTTCTATGGCGGCGCTCTCTTTCCGGCATGGCGCGGATCGGCGTTCATCGGCGGACTGGTCAGCCACTCGATCACGCGCATCGCCTTCGAAGCGGGCAAGCCCCGCCCCGCCGAACGCTGGGACATGGAGCACCGCATCCGCGAGGTGGTGGAAGGGCCGGACGGCGCGCTGTGGGTGCTGGAGGATGGCGCGCCGGGACGGCTGCTGCGGCTGACGCCCAAGGGTTAGCGTCGGTCCTTGGACTTTCGTCACCCCGGCCTTGAGCCGGGGTCCCGCTGCTTGGCCGACGTCGAGGAAGAAGCGGGACCCCGGGTCAAGTCCGGGGTGACGGTTGGGATTGAACGGGACAGCCGCTAGGCCTTGCAGGCCTCGATCGCCGCCGGTCTGGGCGGTTCGCCGCTCGCTTCGAACAGCGCGAGATAGCCGCTGGCGGCGGGCATCGGGCGTTGGGCGATCTGGCGGAAGCCGACTGCTTCCAACTCGCATTTGAGCAGCGCGGGCGGGGTGCCGTGCGAGGCGGTGTCGCGATCGGCGTCGACGATGACGATGCGGCCGCCGGGGCGCAGCGCGGCGCGCAGCCGCCACATCAGCGCGTAGGGATCGCTGATCTCGTGATACATGTGGATCAGGAAGATGCGGTCGAAGCCGTTCGGCGGGAGCCGGGCGTCGTCCGGCCTGCCGAGCGTGACCGAGACATTGGCCAGCCGCTCGCGCGCGATGCGCCGGGCGAGCCCGTCGCGATAGGCGGGGACGATATCCTCGGCGAGGACGCGGCCCCGCCCGCCCACCGCCTTGGCGAGACGGACGCTATAATAGCCCTCCCCCGCGCCGACATCGGCGACGCTCATCCCCGGCCTGACGCCCGCGGCGGCGATCACCGCATCGGCCTCGTGCGCGAGATCGCGCTGCGGCTCGGTCGACCAGCGGCTGGAGACGATCGAGGCGACGGGGCGATCGGGGAAGGGGAAGCCGGCGGCGTCGCGCCTGGCTTGCGGCTGCGCCTGGCCGCACGCGGCGAGGAGGAGGGCGGCTATCATGCCCGCAACCCGGAATCCGTTCGTGCCGAGCCTGGTCGAGGTACGGGCAAGGGGCGTTTCGCTTGTGGCGCGTCCCTCGACTGCGCTCGGGACGAACGGGTTGGGGGCGACGCCGAAGCTCATTCCACATCCTCCACTTCGACGGTCTCGCCGGTCACGCGCTGCGACAGCGCCGCCGCCATGAAGCGATCGAGATCGCCGTCGAGCACGTCGGCGGGCGCGGTCGATGTGACGCCGGTGCGGAGGTCCTTCACGAGCTGATAGGGCTGGAGGACATAGCTGCGGATCTGGTGGCCCCAGCCGATGTCGGTCTTGCTCGCGGCGGTGGCGTTGGCCTCCAGCTCGCGCTTGCGCAATTCCTCCTCGTAGAGCCGCGCCTTCAATTGCTTCATCGCCTCGGCCTTGTTCTTGTGCTGCGAACGCTGGTTCTGGCACTGGACGACGATGTTGGTGGGGATGTGCGTGAT
>NZ_CAHJXD010000234.1 GCF_903644055.1 Sphingomonas bacterium
CCGGGTCTTCGCCCGCAGCACCCGCCTCGGCGATCGCCTCGACGATCGCCGAGCCGACGACGACGCCATCGGCAACCCGCCCGATCGCCGCCGCCTGCGCGGGCGTGCGCACGCCAAAGCCGACCGCGAGCGGCAGATCGGTCGCCGCCCTCAGCCGCGTTACCGCCGCCTCGATGCTCGCCTGCGCGGCCTGCTGCTTGCCCGTGATCCCCGCCACCGCGACATAATAGAGGAAGCCCTGCGCACCCTCCAGCACCTTGGGCAGCCGCGCGGCATCGGTGGTCGGCGTGGCGAGGCGGATCGGCGCTACGCCCTGCGCGCGCAACGCCAGCCCCAGCATCGCATCCTCCTCGGCGGGGACATCGACGCAGATCACGCCATCGACGCCCGCATCGGCGCAGGCGGCGGCAAACGTCTCCGGTCCGCGACGGAGCATGGGATTGGCATAGCCCATCAGCACCAGCGGGACCTGCGGATGGCGGGCGCGAAAACCGCGCGCGATATCGAGGAGCACGGCGGTCGTCGTGCCTGCCGCCAACGCGCGCAGATTGGCGAGCTGGATAGCCTGCCCGTCCGCCATCGGATCGGTGAACGGCATGCCGAGCTCGATCACGTCCGCCCCGCCCTCGACCAGCGCATCGAGGATCGCGGGCGTGACGGCGGGCGCCGGATCGCCGCCGGTGACGAAGGCGACAAGCGCGGCGCGGCCTTCGGCGCGGGTACGCGCGAAGGTATCGGCGATGCGGGTCATAAAGCCCTCTCCCCTTCAGGGGAGAGGGTGGGGAGAGGGGGAGTGCGGACGAGAGCTGCAATCGCTGTCAACACACCGTCTATATTCGTCATCACGTCGCCATTGGTAAAGCGCATCACACGATAGCCTTGCCGCTCCAGAAAGTGTGTTCGCGCGGCATCCTGCTTTTCACGATCGGCGTGCGTATCGCCATCGATCTCCACGACCAGCATCGGGTCGCGCGCCGCAAAGTCGACGATGTAGCGACCGATAACTTTCTGGCGGCGGAATTTGACGTGCTCGAAGCGCTTTGCGCGTAACGCCAGCCACATCCGCTGTTCCGGTTCGGTCGGCTCGCGCCGCATTGCCTTGGCATACAAGGTGAGTTCGACATCACGCATTGCGCGACTCCCCCTCTCCCAACCCTCTCCCCTGAAGGGGAGAGGGCTTTGGGGGCCGCCTCAAAGCTCTACCCCCAGCGCGGCCGCGACGGTGGCGACGTCCTTGTCGCCGCGGCCCGAGAGGTTGACGAGGATGATCTGGTCCCGCCGCATCGCGCGCGCGCGCGCCGGCAGCGCGGCCAGCGCATGGGCGCATTCGAGTGCTGGGATGATCCCTTCGGTACGGCCGAGCAACTGAAACGCATCGAGCGCCTGCGCGTCGGTCACGCCCTCGTAGCTCACCCGCCCTATCTCGTGGAGCCAGGCATGTTCGGGGCCGATGCCGGGATAGTCGAGCCCGGCGGAGATCGAATGCGCCTCGGCGATCTGGCCGTCCTCGTCCTGGAGGAGGTAGGTGCGGTTGCCGTGGAGGACGCCGGGGCTGCCGCCGCCGATGCTGGCGGCGTGCCGGGCGGTATCGAGCCCGTGACCCGCCGCCTCGATACCGAGCATCGCCACTTCGGGATCGTCGAGGAAGGGGTGGAACAGGCCGATCGCGTTCGATCCGCCGCCGACCGAGGCGACGAGCAGATCGGGCAGCCGCCCCTCGGCCTCGAGCATCTGCGCCCTGGCCTCGATCCCGATCACCGACTGGAAATCGCGCACCAGCTCCGGATAGGGATGCGGGCCGGCGACCGTGCCGATCAGGTAGAAAGTGTCCGCTACGTTGGCGACCCAATCGCGCAACGCCTCGTTGAGCGCATCCTTGAGCGTCTGCGCGCCGCTCGTCACGGGCACGACCTCGGCGCCGAGCAGCTTCATCCGGAAGACGTTGGGCTGCTGCCGCTCGACATCCTTCGCGCCCATGTAGACGACGCACGGCAGGCCGAAGCGCGCGCAGACCGTGGCGGTGGCGACGCCGTGCGATCCCGCGCCCGTCTCGGCGATGATCCGCGTGCGGCCCATCCGGCGCGCGAGCAGGATCTGGCCGATGCAATTGTTGATCTTGTGCGAGCCCGTGTGATTGAGCTCCTCGCGCTTGAAGTAGATTTTGGCGCCCATGCCCTCGGGCGCGCCCGCGCGCAGCGTCTCGCTCAGCCGCTCGGCATGATAGAGCGGGCTGGGGCGACCGACATAATGGGTCATCAGCCCATCGAGCTCGGCCTTGAACGCCGGATCGGCCTGCGCCGCGCGATATTCGCGCTCGAGATCGAGCACCAGCGGCATCAGCGTTTCGGCGACGTAGCGGCCGCCGAACGCGCCGAAATGGCCCTGCGCGTCGGGGCCGGAGCGAAGCGAATTGTGGAGGGTCATGACTGGCCGGTCGCTTTAAGGAAGGCGGCGATCTTGTCCACATCCTTGATGCCCGGCGCGCTCTCGACCCCCGAGGCGACATCCACCGCGCGGGCGCCGGTCACGCCGATCGCCTCCGCGACATTGCCCGGATCGAGGCCGCCCGACAGCAGCCAGGGCAAGGGGTGGACGAAGCCGTCGAGCAGCCGCCAATCGAAGCGCAGGCCGAGGCCGCCGCTGGCGATCGCCGCGCCCGCCGGTGCCTTGGCATCGTAGAGAATGCGATCCGCCGCGCCGCCATAGGCCCGGACCCCGGCCAGATCCTCGCGCGTGCGCACCGGCACCGCCTTCCACACCTCCAGGCCGAAACGGCGGCGGAGCGTCGCGCCGCGCTCGGGGCTTTCACGCCCGTGCAACTGCACGGCGGTCAGCCCGGCGGCCACCGCCGCGGCGATGTCGTCGTCTTCGGCATCGACGAAGATGCCGACCTTACCCAGACGCGCCGGGCTGTGCGCGATCAGCGCCGCCGCCGCCTCCGGCATGAGGTAGCGCGGGGAAGCCGGGTAGAAGTTGAGCCCGATCCACGCAGCACCCCCGGCGATCGCGGCATCCGCCGCCTCGCGATTCGTGACACCACAGATTTTCGCGCGGATCGTCATGCGGCGAGCGGCTGCGCCTGTCGCCCCGGCTTGGCAAGCGGCGTGCGCGATTTCCGTCCCCGATATCCTCGTTACCCACAGGGCCGGCACGCGAATCGGCGCTGGCGCGACTCGGCGAAAAGGATGATCTTCCAATTGTCCTCGGGAGCGAGACCGGACGGAAACGGACGGAGCAGCGAACGGGAACCGCCGAAGCCGGCGATGCGGGAAGCACTGAGGTGCGGAAGGCGGAAAGCGGCGGAGGTGCAGGCGCCGGAAGCGGTGTCGGGGAAGCGGAGCGCTAGCGAGGCCGAGCCGATACACCAGGAAGGGCCGCTGATCAGTCCAAGGCGCAAGCCGGAGACAAAGCAGCGACGCCTGAGCGAGGAGCGAAACCGCGACGGACGGACCTGAAGATGCTTCGGCATCGCAGGGCCGGAACGAAGCAGGTGGGCTTGGATGCTCGGCGCAGTGGGGGCCGGTGGCGACACCGGCCCCCATTTTCGTGCGCGTCGTTCGGTGATGCTGCGTTGCACAAAACGCAAGCGGTGCGGCTCCGAACACAATTTCCATGGCGCTCGGCCGGTGTATGCTGCATCGCACAATAAAGATTTCGAAGGAGAGGCAGACCCCGTTCTTGGAGACTGCCGATGACCAGATTGCTCCTCCCCGCGATGGCCCTCGTAACGCTATCGGCCATCGCCGCCCCCGCGCTTGCGGATCAGCGCGCACCCACCGCTACCCCGATCGCGTTCGCGCGCGATGGCGTCGCTTATGTCGGCACGCTCCGGATGCGCGGCGAGACCCAGCTTATCAGCGGCCATGAGGTCGACAGCGGCCGCCCGTTCGAGCTGATCGTGCGCCGCGGCCGCGTTTCGGGCACATATGACGCCACGCCCGTCAGCTATACGCTGGCCCAGAAGTAAGTCCGGCCGGCGCCTCCGCCGCCGGGTGCGGCGGGGGCGTCAGGCGGCCTTGCGCAGCCGGGCGATGAAGAAGCCGTCCGCGCCGCCAGCCGCCTCCAGCATCCCGGGCAGCACGCGCACGGTCCCCCGCGCGCTCGGCACGATACCGTCCGGCAATTCGCCCGGCGCGACGGGCTCGATCGCGAAACCGGGCTGGCGCACCAGAAAATCCTCGATCGCCTGCTCGCCTTCCTGGGGCTCGAGCGAGCAGACCGCATAGACCAGCAGCCCGCCCGGGCGCACCGCCGCGGCGGCGCGCGCGAGCATCGCCTGCTGCCGCTCGGCCATCGCGACGATCGCCCTCGGACGGACGCGGTGGAGCACATCGGGGTGGCGGCGGAAGATCCCAGTCGCCGAGCAGGGCGCGTCGAGCAGGACCGCGTCGGCGGGCGCGGCGGGCGAGAAGGTCAGCGCGTCGGCGACGACGATCTCGGCGGCGAGCCCCGTCCGGCGAAGATTTTCGTGCAATCTCTTGAGGCGCGGGCCGGAGAGATCGACGGCGGTGACGCGCCATCCCGCCGCGGCGAGCTGCAATGTCTTGCCGCCGGGTGCCGCGCAGAGATCGATGACGTGCGCGCCTTCGCCGGGCCCGAGCAGCCGCGCGGCAAGCGAGGCAGCGATATCCTGCACCCAGAATTCGCCTGCGTCGAACCCCGGCAGATCGGCGGGGCGGGTGCCCGGGGGCAGGCGGAGATGGCGTTCGGTGAGCGCGGTTCCGCCCGTCGCCTCGGCCAGCCGCTGCGCCGCCTCGCCGCCGGCGAAGCTCAGGTCGAGCGGCGCGGGCC